>NZ_JBEXNQ010000021.1:0-143834 GCF_040611155.1 Streptomyces sp. NPDC002994 | reverse complement strand
CGCCCGACGCACCGCCGAAGGCATGGCCAAGAAAGACATCATGCGCTGCCTCAAACGCTTCGTCGCCCGAGAGATCTACAAACACCTACCCCACCCAACACAGACCACCACACCACCCCTGCCCCACACCACTTGACGGTCTATAGGAGCTTCCGGCGAACCTCCGCCGCAATGCTTCTGGGGGGCGGCCCCCGGGGGGGAGCCCACGGGGAAGGCTCGGGGAGTGGCTGCTGTGTTCGTTGCCGACCGGCGGGCTCGATGGGTGGGGCGCACCACGTCTAGGGGGCGGCTCAGCCCCAGGCTCAGCGACTGCGGCAACGGCCGTTGGCGTGACAGCCCCATTCCCACGCACACGCGCACCCACGATGGCGGCCAGCCGCTCCCTCCGGTCGACCTGCGGACTCATGACTGGCGCGGGTGGGGCGCGACAGTTGAATGGGGTGACTCGGGCCGGTGTGGCGCCCACCCCGCCCGGTGGCCGGTTGAGCGACAAGCCCGTTGCTGGTGTGGGTGGGTGGTGGCGCACCGAAACGTGGAACGCGGCATGACATCGGCGGCCGCACCCCGGCCCTCCCAGCCGCACGAACCCACGAGCCCCATCCTCCACACCAGCCGTCTCTCTCCCGACGGTCGGCGCAGTCCGTGGCGGGCCGAGTGGGTCGAAACGCTCCCGTGACGGCCGCAAGCGAAACGGCTGAGACCGGTGGGACTGGAGAGGCGTTGGGATTCATCAAGTGTGGGGTTAGTCGCGTTCCGAGCCCAGAGCCCGCCAAGAGCGGTAGTTCGGGTGCTACTCGGACCCAGACGGCGTCGGAATGGACGTGCCCGAGCCCACCGAGTGCCGCGTTCCTGCCAGGCCGCCGGACCGACAGCACGATCAACCATCACGTCGGCTGACCGGCGGGGCTGCCATGGATCGAAACGCTCCCGTGACAGCCGGAGCGAAACGGCTGAGAGGGGTGGGACTGGCGGGGCGTTGGGATTCATCAAGTGCGGGGTTAGTTGCGTTCCGACCCCTCCACATACCGTCAACCTGCCGGGCGAGCGGGACCAGCTGGGCCCCCGTGATGCCTGGAAGCGATACCACTGAGACGGGTGGGGTTGCAGGGGCGTTGGGATTCGTCACGTGCCGGGTTCGTTGCATTTCGACGCCCGAGAACGGGCCGTTGCGTCGACCGAACCCCAACAACGATGAAGGTGGGCTGTCGCACCGGCAGACCGGCAGACGAAGTGGTGCCGCAGTTGCGTGCGGCTGGCCACAGCGCCCATCCGTTGACGCTGTCCGGCCTCGCAGACAAGCTCGTATCCGGCTGGTGGGAGGGGCCGGCGAAGCTGGAGGCTTCCATCGCCGGGAACGGCGGCTTCTGGACACCGTTGGCTGCGGCCGACTACGACGGCCAGGGCCTCACGAATGAGCAGGTCGCACGGATCGTTGGCGGCTCGACGCCGCAGCCGGGTGCCGAGCGGCGACGTGGCCGAACTGCTGAGCAGCGATCACTGGCGGCTGGTCGAGATGAACACTGGCCACTGGCCGATGTTCTCCCCACCGCGCGAACTGGTACGGATCTTCCTCGACGTGGCGGGGGAGTGACCGCAATTCCACGCTGACAGCCATGGCAGCGAAGGTCAGTTCGTAGCGGCCGGCTGCCCCTATCGGTCGCCCAGCCGAGGATTGCCGCGCCCAGTCCGGCCGTCGGCTGGTGCGACTGGTGGGACGTCGGGAATCGTGTTCTGGCCATCGCCCCCGTTCGACTGCCCAAGAGAGTCCCAAGTGACCCGCGTCACACCCGGATCCTGTCAGCAACCGGGGCGCCGTCTCGTTCAAGGGGCACGCGAACGAGACAGGAGCAACGCCATGAAGCACCGCATCGTCGTACTCGGCGCCGGATACGCCGGGGCCTTCGCCGCCGGAAACCTGGCCCGTCGGCTCTCCCCCGCCGACACCGAGATCACCGTCGTCAACGCCGTGCCCGACTTCGTTGAGCGGATGCGGCTCCACCAGCTCGCGATCGGCCAGGACCTCGCGTTCCGCAAGCTCGCCGACGTATTCGCGGGCACCGGGGTGCGGCTGCGCCTGGCGCGCGTCACCGGCGTCGACCCCGACCGCAGGACCGTCGCCGTGACCGGCGAGGACGGCGACGGCGAGCTCGCGTACGACACGCTTCTCTACGCGCTCGGCAGCTCCGTAGCCCACCATGGCGTCCCCGGCGTGGCCGAGTACGCCTTCGATGTGACCGGCCGGTCCTCGGCGCTGCGTCTGCGGGAGCGCCTGGCCGGCCTGGGCGAGGGCGGCACCGTGCTGGTCGTCGGTGAGGGGCTGACCGGCATCGAGACCGCCACCGAGTTCGCCGAGTCCCGGCCCGACCTCTCGGTCGCGCTCGCGGCCCGTGGTGAGCTGGGCGCCTGGCTCTCCCCGAAGGCCCGCCGTCATCTGCGCCAGGCCTTCGACCGGCTCGGCATCACCGTCCACGAGCACACCGGCATCGAAGCCGTCGAGCCGACGCGGGCGATCGCCGGCGGTGTCGCCGGGCCTTCCATCCCGGCCGACGTGACCGTGTGGTCGGCCGGGTTCGCCGTGCACCCCATCGCGGCCGCCAGTGGCCTGGAGGTCGCCGAGACCGGCCAGATCGTCGTCGACCGCACCATGCGCTCGGTCTCGCACCCGGACGTCTACGCCGCCGGTGACTGCGCCTACGCGATCGGCGAGAACGGCCGGCCGCTGCCGATGTCCTGCGCCTCGGCCGGCCTCACCAACATGCAGGCGACCGCAGCGATCATCGCGCGCCTGACGGGCAGCGAGGTCCCGGTCGTCGGGCTGAAGTATTTCGGCAACCACATCAGCCTCGGGCGGCGAGACGCCATCTTCCAGATGGTGGACGGGGATGTGCGGTCCAAGTCCTGGTACCTGGGCGGCCGGACCGCCGCGCGGCTCAAGTCGGGCGTGCTCAAGGGGGCCGGGTGGGGCATCGCCCACCCGACCTTCGGCATGCCGAAGCGCAAGCGCCGCCTGGCCACCGCGCCTGACCGGGCCGGTGCGAGTGTCGCCGCATAGGCTGCTCCGCATGGACAGCGCATCCGTCGATCGGTTCGAGGCCGGCCGGGGCCGGCTGGCCTCGCTCGCGTACCGTCTGCTCGGCTCGGCCGCCGACGCCGAGGACGCCGTGCAGGACACGTTCCTGCGCTGGCAGGCCGCAGACCGCGAACGGGTCGAGGTGCCGGAAGCGTGGCTGACCAAGGTCGTCACCAATCTCTGCCTCGACCGGCTCCGCTCGGCGCAGGCGCGCCACGAGCGAGCGGCCGGTGCCTGGTTGCCCGAGCCGCTCCTCGAGGGCGACCCGATGCTCGGCCCGGCCGACACCTTTGAGCAGCGCGAATCGGTGTCCTTGGCCGTGCTGACCCTCTTGGAGCGCCTCTCGCCGGTCGAGCGGGCCGTCTACGTCCTGCGTGAGGCCTTCTCGTACAGCCACGCCGAGATCGCCGGGATCCTCGACATCACCGAGTCCGCGAGCCAGCAGCATGTTCACCGGGCCCGGATCCGGGTCGCCGCCGAGCGCCGCCGCGGCGGCGAGGCCGACCCCGCGTCCGCGCGCCGGGTCGTCGAGGAGTTCCTCGCCGCCGCCACGTCGGGGCGCACCGAACGGCTGGTGGCGCTGCTCACCGACGACGTGACGGCGGTCTCGGACGGCGCCGGACTGAGCAGGCGGCTACTGCGGTACACGACGCGCGAGCGGGTCGCCTCCTTCGTACGGGCCGGCTTCAAGCCCACGCCGGCGAAGCGGCGGCTGGCCGGCGGCTCGCCCGCGATGCATATCGCGTGGGTCAACGGGGCCCCGGCCGTCCTCGCCGTGGTCGACGACCGGGTCGTGGGCGCCGTGGCGTTCGAAGTCAGCGACGGCAAGGTCGCGTCCCTGCGCGGCATCGCTGCCGCGGACCGGCTCGTGCGCCTCAACGAGACATGGCGGCAGCACGAACCCGACGCGCCGGTCATCAACGCATGGTGACCATGCAGTTCGGATCGCCGATGGCCAACTATCGGTCGACGTCACAGCCGGGACGGTGGCGACAATGAGGAGATGCCAACTACCTCTCGCGCATCCCGGCTCATCGCAGCAGCTGCTCGGGAGCGGCTGCGCCCCCTTGGTCTGAGGCAGCGGGGCAGATCCCGCGTCTGGATCGATGATCACGGGTGGTGGCTCGGGATCGTGGAGTTCCCGTCGCCTCGATGGAGCCAGGGCGGTGGGTTGAAGGTAGGAGCGATGTGGCTCTGGCAGGACTTGGAGCACTTTGCCTTTGACTTCGCCGAGCAGGTGCGGCTGAGCGAGGACTTCCGCAACGAGATCCAGTTCGGACGTGTGGCATCCGCGCTCGCAGATGAAGCGGAGCGGCATATCGAGGGCTTGCGGATCAAGTTCGGCGACCTCAGTCAAGTCGCCGAGCGCCTCATCGAGCGCCCAGCGCGGCGCGGCTACGTCTGGGAGAGCTTCCACGCCGGCGTGGCCGCCGCATTGGTCGGACGCCCCGAGGAAGCCGAAGTGCACCTCCGTCGCGTCCTTGACGAGGACCCGTTCGCGCCGTGGATCGCGGAAGTCCAGCAGGTGGCTCGCCACGTACACGAGGTCGCGCACGACTCGGTGGCAGTCCGGGGATGGGCCGCGGCAGCCATCGCCTCATGCAGGAGAAAGCTGACACTGGACGAACCTGCGGCGCCACCGGTCGTCCTCTTCCCTTGATCGGCACAGTGGCCCTCTGCGAATCCTCGTGACCGCCTGACTTGGGTGGCTCCGGGCACCGCCGGCCATCCAACGGCCGTGGTCACACCAGCCCGGCCGAGAGTGTTGAGCCGGCCGCCTACGAGCCCAGCCGCTCGTCCGGCCGGATCGTCGGCAGCCCCATCCGCCCCTGGGTGCGCCTCCACCCACCCACCCACATCAGCAACCTGCTTGAGGCTCCACCGACCACCGGCCGGGGTGGACGCCACACCGTCACGAGTCACCCCATTCAACTGTCGCGCCCCACCCGCGCCGACATGAGTCCGCAGGTCGACCGGAGAGGTCGACCGCCCACCGGCGTGGGTGCTCGTGTGCGTGGGAATGGGGGTGTCGCACCAGCGGCCGTTGCCGCACCCGCCGAGACTGGGGCCGCGCCGCCCCATAGACCTCATGCGCCCCACCCACCACGCCGCAAGCCACCAAACCGGCCCGCGCCGCTTCCCCAGTCCCCGTGCAGGGCGTTTTTCTTTGGGCCGTCCCCGTATGAGCGTTAGCGGTGGGCCGGGGCGGCGGGTCAAGGGTGGGCCGTAGGCACATCGCGTAGCGACGCGACCGTAGGGAGCGCCCTTGACGCGCCGTCACGGCCCACCGACACTCGAGCGCTCGGGACGGCCCGAAACCCCCAGAAGCAAGCCTTGGTTACGGCAGTGGCAGGGCGGCGATGATTCTGTCCAGTGCGGGTACTGGCCTTGAGCCGTCCGTCACCACCTCGTGGCCCTGGTGGACGACAGCGGTGGTGAGGCCGTCGGGTATCGGCTGGCTTCGCATGTTGATGCGGGGGAGCTTCGCGAAGTCCGACTCGGCCAGGGCCTTGCGGAGCTTGGTGAGTTCGGCGGGCTTCATCTTGTCCCTGCCCACCGGCTTGGCGCCCGACAGCGTTTGTACGACCCGTCGGCGTTGACCAGGACGCTCTCGTGACGGCCGTCGATTCCGCCGCTCACAGTTGCCATGACGAGCCGCTGATCCGCCGGGTTCGTCGGCGCGCTGAGGGAAGCGGGAGGCGTGGGGGAAGAGGTGGGGGTCGGGGTGGCTCGTGCAGTTTGTGGCGGCGAGTTGCTGTCGGTCGCACTCTCCCGCGTATCTCCGCCTCCACATCCCGCCACCAGCAGCGTCGCCGCCATGAACAGCGCTCCAGTCACCACTCCCTTGCCCGCGCTGTGTCTCGTACGTCGTCTCGTACGTCTCATACGTCGTCCAGCCCCCTCCCGTACCGCACCAGTACATGCCACAACTGCTTGACGTACTGGAGCACCTCGTCCTGCGAACCCCACTCCGTCCAAGCCTCCGGCTCCCCTACGACGGAAGCCGCCGCGTGGCCGAGTGCCTCGGCATTGAGGATGCCCTCCCGCGCGTACGAACGGCAGATCCTTGCCGCCAGTGGCACCATCACCGGCCCCCGGAACTCCGCGTCCACCTCCTCCGGCGCGAGCGTGAACCCGGCGTGCCACTCCACCGGGACGCCCGTGTCCGCCAGCAGCTGTGCGGTCTTCGTGCCCCGGAACGAAAAGTCGAGCACCAGTGCCTCCGCGTCACGTGGGCACGGGGAGAGGGAGGCAGAGGGGGAGGGGCGAACCGCGCGCGTCGCGTCCGACCCCGAACGGCCCCAACCCGTGATCGCTGACAGCGAACGCCCGCGAACGTTCCCCCGGGAACATTCCGCCGCGCCCAAGCATTGAGTCGGCATAGCTCAAGTTCACTGCCGAAGGGGAGATCATGGCATCGACGTCCAACCCGCTCACCCTGCCCGTGCTGCCGCTCGATGACGAGGTCGTGCTGCCGGGAATGGTGGTTCCCCTGGACCTGTCCGATACCGACGTACGCGCCGCGGTGGAGGCCGCCCAGGCTGCCGCCCGTTCCAGCGGCATCAGCAGCAACAGCGGCAACAGCGGCAACAAGCCGCAGGTGCTTCTCGTTCCGCGTATCGACGGCACGTACGCCGCCACCGGCGTCCTGGGCACCGTCGAGCAGGTCGGGCGGCTCTCCGACGGTGACCCCGGCGCCCTGATCCGCGGCCGCAGCCGCGTCCAGATCGGCGCCGGGACGACCGGACCCGGTGCCGCGCTGTGGGTCGAGGGCACGGGCGTCGACGAGACGCTCCCCGACCCGCTCCCCGGAGCCGTCACCGAGCTGGTGAAGGAGTACAAGGCCCTCGCCACCACCTGGCTGAAGAAGCGCGGCGCCTGGCAGGTCGTCGACCGCGTCCAGCAGATCGACGGCGTCTCCGCCCTCGCCGACAACTCCGGCTACTCACCCTTCCTCACCACCGCCCAGAAGGTCGAGCTGCTCGAGACCGCCGACCCGGTGGTCCGCCTCAAGCTCGCCGTGAAGTGGCTCAGCGAGCACCTCGCCGAGCAGGACGTCGCCGAGTCCATCGCCAAGGACGTGCAGGAAGGCGTCGACAAGCAGCAGCGCGAGTTCCTGCTGCGCCGCCAGCTCGACGCCGTACGCAAGGAGCTGCGCGAGATCAACGGCAAGGAGGGCGAGGACGAGTCCGACGACTACCGGACCCGCGTCGAAGCCGCCGACCTCCCCGAGAAGGTCCGCGAGGCTGCTCTCAAGGAGGTCGACAAGCTGGAGCGGTCGTCGGACCAGTCGCCGGAGGGGTCGTGGATCCGGACCTGGCTCGACACCGTCCTCGAACTTCCCTGGACCGAGCGGACCGAGGACCAGTACGACATCCGCGGCGCCAAGGAGATCCTCGACGCCGAGCACGCCGGCCTGGACGACGTGAAGGAGCGCATCACCGAGTACCTGGCCGTGCGCAAGCGCCGGGCCGACCGAGGCCTCGGCGTCGTCGGCGGCCGTCGCGGCGGCGCGGTGCTGGCACTCGTGGGCCCGCCCGGTGTCGGCAAGACGTCACTCGGCGAGTCCGTCGCGCACGCGATGGGGCGCAAGTTCGTACGGGTCGCGCTCGGCGGCGTACGCGACGAGGCGGAGATCCGCGGACACCGTCGTACGTACGTCGGCGCTCTTCCCGGGCGGATCGTGCGCGCCATCAAGGAAGCCGGGTCGATGAACCCCGTCGTCCTCCTCGACGAGATCGACAAGGTTGGCTCCGACTTCCGCGGCGACCCCGCCGCCGCGCTGCTCGAAGTCCTCGACCCCGCCCAGAACCACACCTTCCGCGACCACTACCTGGAGGTCGAGCTCGACCTCTCCGACGTCGTCTTCCTCGCCACCGCCAACGTCCTGGAGGCCATCCCCGAGGCCCTGCTCGACCGCATGGAGCTGGTCAGGCTCGACGGCTACACGGAGGACGAGAAGGTCGTCATCGCCCGCGACCACCTGCTGCCGCGCCAGCTGGAGCGGTCCGGACTGGAGCCCGGCGAGGTGACCCTCGACGACTCCGCGCTGCGCAAGCTGGCGGGTGAGTACACCCGTGAGGCGGGCGTACGGAACCTGGAGCGGTCGGTGGCACGCCTCCTGCGCAAGGTGGCGGCCCAGCACGAGCTCGGCGAGCAGAAGCTCCCGCTCACGATCACGGACGGTGACCTCCGTGCCCTGATCGGCCGGCCCCACCACGTCCCCGAGTCCGCCCAGGACCCGTCGGAGCGCCGTACGGCCGTTCCGGGCGTGGCCACGGGTCTCGCGGTCACGGGTGCGGGCGGCGACGTCCTCTTCGTCGAGGCGTCCCTCGCGGACGAGGAGACGGGTGGCGCGGGGCTGACCCTGACCGGCCAGCTCGGCGACGTCATGAAGGAGTCCGCCCAGATCGCGCTCTCCTTCCTCCGCTCGCACGGCGCGGAGCTGGAACTGCCGGTGGCGGACCTGAAGGACCGGAGCGTACACATCCACTTCCCGGCGGGCGCAGTGCCGAAGGACGGTCCGAGCGCGGGCATCACCATGACGACCGCCCTCGCGTCGCTGCTGTCCGGGCGGCTGGTCCGTACGGACGTGGCCATGACGGGCGAGGTGTCCCTGACCGGGCGCGTCCTGCCGATCGGCGGCCTGAAGCAGAAGCTGCTGGCCGCACACCGGGCGGGTACGACGACGGTCGTGATCCCGAAGCGGAACGAGGCCGACCTGGATGACGTACCGGCCGAGATCCTCGACAAGCTGGAGATCCACCCGGTGACGGACGTCCGCCAGGTCCTGGAGATCGCCCTGGCTCCGGCAGAAGTGCGGGTGCCGGCGGCGGCGTGACGGACGTCGCCGGTGGCCCGGCTGTGGCGGCCCCCCTGCTCCTCTCGGCCGAGTCTCACCCGAGTCTCGGCCGAGGGGACGGGGGGCTTCCGCGCGAAAGGGCACGTAATCGGATACAACGGAGGTAGGCGCGAACGGCGGGCGAGGGCAATAACGAACGAGGGCGACAGCGAGGGCGAGGTGGCGGCATGGGCGTTCCCGAGCGGCTCACGGTGGCCGTCGGCCTTCTCGACGTACGTCACGAAGACCGCGTACTGGAGATCGGCTGTGGGCGCGGTGTCGCCGCCGGGCTGATCCTGGAGGGCCTGCCGAGCGGCGCGTACGTGGGCCTGGACCGCTCCGAGGTGGCTGTCGCGGCCGCGAGCGAGCGCAATGCCGAGGCCGTGGCGGCAGGCAGGGCCACGTTCGTCCACACCGCGCTCGCCGACGCGGACCCCGACACGCTCGGCCGCTTCGACAAGATCCTCGCGGTCGACGTCAACGCCTTCTGGACCGGACCGGCCGCGCGCGAGCTGGAGGTCGTCACCCGTCTGCTCCACCCGTCGGGCAGCCTGGTGCTCTGTTACGTTCCGCCGGATCCGGCGCAGGTCGCCAAGGTGAAGGGGCTGCTGCTCACGCACCTGAGCGACGCCGGGTTCATCGCCACCGCGACGACGCACGCTCTCGCGGACGGCGCGTCCTTGCTGGCGGTGGTCGGGGCGGTCGCACAGCTGCCGGGGGACTGACGGCTTCCGTACGGGTCCCTGTACGGGTCCCTGTACGCGTCCCTGTACGCGTCCCTGTACCGGTCCCGCGGTGGCCGCGGGACCGGGTTTCGGCGGATCAGCCGTAGGCGAGGGCCTGTACGCGGTCGAGGGCACCGTTGAACTTGTTGTGGTCGCCGACTATCGGACCTGTGGAGGTGTACTGCCACATGGTCTGTACGCCCCAGCCGGCCGGGAGTTCGCCCACGGTCGTGTTGTACCGGGCGATCCACAGCGGGTTGACGGAGCCGAAGCCGGCGTAGTTGCCGGTGCAGGTCTTCCACCAGCTGGTCGCCGTGTAGATGACGGCGTCACGGCCGGTGCGGGCCTTGTAGGTGTTGAGGAAGTCGCGGATCCAGGCGACCATCCCGCTCTGCGTCTTGCCGTAGCACTGCGCGCCGTAGGGGTTCCACTCGATGTCGAGCGCACCGGGCAGCGTCCTGCCGTCGCGCGACCAGCCGCCGCCGTTGTCCACGAAGTAGTTGGCCTGGTTGGCGCCGGTGGAGTCGTTCGGGGTCGCGAAGTGGTACGCGCCGCGGATCATGCCGACGTTGTACGAGCCGTTGTACTGCTGCCCGAAGTAGGGATTCTTGTAGTAGTTCCCCTCGGTGGCCTTCACGTAGGCCCACTTCACGCCGCTCGACCACAGGGATGCCCAGTTGACGTTGCCCTGGTGGCTGCTGACGTCCACGCCCTCGGTCTGGGTGACGCGGGTGTCGCGCGGCAGGCCGCCCTGGCCGTCGTGCTTGATGACGCCCATGCCCATGTGGGCGGAGCCGGGTTCAGGCTTCTTGGCGGCGGCGGTGGTCGCGGCTGCGGTCGCGGTGGCGGTGGCGGTGGCCGCACCCGGCAGGGTCACGACGAGAGCGAGCGCGGAGAGGATGGAGAGGAGAATCCCGGCCGCCGCGGTGTGCGGGCGGCGGGCCGTTCCGGATCTGTGCACGGGCATTGCGTGCCTCCGAAAGGCTCGGTGGGGGATACAGAACAGGTCTGGGGCGACCTGTCGACAAAGCCACTGGTGTGGGCATGTCATGCATGAAGCTACGCACGTAGACAGGGGGTGCGGAAGAGGGGCCGGGTGCCGCCGTTGGTCTACTCCTGCGAAATACTGACCGAGCTGCGGCAATGGCCGCTGGTGAAAGAAATATTCAGGGTGAGGAAAGCGCGCAATGAGTTCTGACGTGCACGGTAACGGAAGAGCGGATGACGGGCGCACGCCGGAGGCGAGTGGTGTGGACCACGAATTCCTCGCGCTGGAACGAGAATTGGCGCTCTTTCTGCGCCGGGCCCGCGCGTCCTCCGGCGACATGGCCCGCGAAGTCCACCCCGATCTGGAGCCGGCGGCGTACGGGCTGCTCGTACGGCTCGACGAGGTGGACCGGCAGCGGGCCACGGAGCTGGCCGCGTGGTTCGGTGTGGGCAAGGCGACGATGAGCCGGCAGCTGCGGGCCCTGGAGAGCCTCGGCCTGGTCACGCGCGAGCCGGACCCGGCCGATGGCCGGGCCTCGTTGGTCGCCCTCACCGATGAGGGGCGGGCTCGCTTCCGGCGAGTACGGGACGCGCGGCGCGCCCGGTACGTACGCAAGCTGGCCGGCTGGGACCGGGCGGAGGTGGCGGAACTGGCGCGGCTGCTGCACCAGTTGAATGAGCGGGCGGAAGGGTAGCCACCGGGGGTGGCCGGGGCTCCGCCCCAGGCCCTGGTCCTCACGCGTCGGACGGGCTGGAATTGCCGGGGGTGGCTGGGGCTCTGCCCCAGGCTCCGGTCCTCAAGCGTCGGGCGGGTTGGAATTGCCGGGGGTGGCTGGGGCTCCGCCTAGGCCCCGGTCCTCAAGCGTCGGATGGGCTGGGATTGCCGGGGATGGGTGGGGCTCCGCCTAGGCCCCGGTCCTCGAGCGTCGGGCGGGTTGGGATTGCCGGGGGTGGGTGGGGCTCCGCCCCGGGTCCCGGTCCTCAAGCGTCGGACGGGTTGGAATTGCCGGGGGTAGCCGGGGCTCCGCCCCAGGCCCCGCTCCTCACGCGTCGGAGGGCTGAAAGGTGCCCAGGGGCGCCTCACACCTCCGCGAAAATCACCGCCGCGTCATCATGGCGCTTCCAACGGCGTACCAGTGGCGTAGTCGCCTCCTCGTGCTCCAGCGCCCGCACGCGGTCGATCAGGCCCTGCGCGCCCTCCTTGCGCAGTACGCCCACGCACTCCACCCAGTCCCCCGCGCCGAACATGTCCACCCACCGCGTCACCCCGTCGCTCAGCGCCGCCATCGCCCGCACCTCTGCCCGGGCGGTCACTCCCGTCACTGCCCGCGCCGCCACCGCCGGATCCGCGGCGGCCGTGAAGAAGCCGCCCTCGGTGTTGCGCAGGGCGTCGGTCGCGGCGAGCGAGGACAGCACCTCCGGGGGGACGAGGTCCAGGCGGTCGTCGAGCACCGCTCGCACCGTGCCGTCCGGGGACTCCAGCAGCAGTGCCGAGTCCGACAGCACCAGGTGTTCGATCTCGTCCGCGCCCCAGCGCGCCAGGACCACCGTCGCCTGGGGCGTACGGACGTGAGAAAGGTCACACGTGTCGCGGTGGGCATCGGCGGTGCGCCGAATTGCCTCCGCCAGGACCTCGGCAAGGGTCAAATCCCGCCGCGAAGCGGACAATTCGATCAGCGCGCCACCGAGCCCCGCCGTGAACCAGGGCACCGAATGCCGGCACCCGTAGTCGCCCGCCGGAGGCGTCACGCCATCCAGCAGAACGAGCGCCCCACCCTGGCCTGCGGCAGGCAGAGCGACAGACGCCCAGTCCTCGTTGGGGCGTTCGGGGTCGCCGGGGGCGGTGGCCAGTTCGAAGCGCATGCGGCCAAGTCTGCCTGAGGGCGCGGCAAGGCAGCCGGGTGACGCCCGATGGCTTCCCTGCGGCGCCCAATTGGCCCGTACCAGCAGGTCGCAGACGGGTTTATGGGCGGAATGACACACTCCGCGAAGCTGCGGGGGCGCATCCTGCCAAAGCCCGGGCGGAACTTCCAACCGGCGCTCCGTACGCCCGCGAGACGAATGGGATCGGGAGTTGTTCGCCAACTCCTGAGTGATGTTCACTCGTTCGGGTGGCGGAGCGCGTGCTGCGCGCCTTCTTCCCAAAAGCACTGGAATGGTCTGAAGCCATTCGAGCCGTTACCGGGGTGGTGCGGGGCGCTCTTGAGTGACCGGTCGTCACCTCGGCCACGTGAGCAGACGAGTCAAGCAAGAATGCGAGCACCGGTGCAGAAAAAGCGGCCTCGGGGCGATAGCGGTAATGGCGAGCGGACCGAACGCACCGTACGGGTACGCAGCCGGCTGGTCGCCGGCGTGGCCCTCGTCGGCGTCACCGTCCTCGCCGCCGGTACGCCCGCCATCCTCAGCGCCTCCTCCGAACTCTCCGATTCCCAGCGCCTGGTCACCCTCGCCGAACTGAACCGGCAGGCGGTCACGCTCGCCCACTCCCTCGCCGACGAACGCGACGACGTCACCGCGTACATCGCGGCCGGACGCGGCGGCGAGGGCGGTGGCGAGAGCAGCGGCGAGGGCGGAAACAAGGGCGCCACCGGGCTCTCGGAGACCCGCAGCGCCCGCGTCGACCGCCAGATGGACGAGATCGAGCTCGCAGCCCCCGCCGGCCTGCGCCGCGACCTCGCCAGGATCCCCGGCATCCGCCGGGACGCCCTGAGCGGCGAGGGCACCGCGCTGGAGGCCCACAGGGCGTACAGCGGCGCGATCGAGAAGCTCCAGGACCTCGCCGACGAGCTCGCCGACAAGACGCCCCCGCGCGCCGCCGAGGCCACCCGCGCGCCCGCCGCGCTCGGCCAGGCCGTCGAGCAGGCCGCCGCCACCCGCGGACTGCTCCTCGCCGCGCTGTCCGTGCCGCGCGAGAACACCGGCAACCGCATCGACCCCATCACCGGACTCCTCGTCCCCGCCGAGGAGGATCCGAACTCCGAGAGCGTCCGGACCCGCAACGCCCTCAGCGCCGCGGCCCAGCAGTCGCGCGTACGCGAACTCGCCGCGCTCGCGGACTTCGACCAGGCGGCCGGACACGACGCCCGCGAGTCCCTCAAGACCACCGTCACGGGACCCGAGGTCAAGACGGCCGAGCAGTTCCTCACGAGCCTCACCGACCAGCCCCAGCTCTCCGACGCCGAGCTCAGCACCGACCGCGCCAAGGCCGAGGCCGCACTGTCGGCCCGTATCAACCTGATGCGCGGAGTCGAATCCTCCATCGGCTCGGCTCAGGTCGCCCGCCTCTCCCAGCTGCGCGACGACGACGTCACCGCCCTGGAGATCCGGATCGCCCTGGCCGGCGCCTGCCTGCTGTTCGCCGTCGGCGTCAGCACCGCCGTCGCCCGTACGCTCACCCGCCCGCTGGCCGTGCTGCGCCTCGGCGCGGCGAGGCTGGCCGCCGAACCGGAGGCGCAGGCCGCGGGCGAGGCCGTCGAGCCGGTCCGCTTCACCGGCCGCAACGACGAATTCGCCCAGGTCGTACGCTCCCTCAACACCCTGCACGGCCGGCTCGCCGAGGTCGGCGCCCGCGCGGAGAAGCTCGCCGGTGACCGTACGCACCTGATCGGCCAGCGCGAGACCCTCGCCACCCAGCGCGCCGAACTCCAGGAGCAGGTCGCCGAGGCCGCCGCGCAGCTGGAGCGCATGCGCCACACGGTCAACTCCACCTTCGTGAACCTCTCGCTGCGCACGCTCGGCGTCGTCGAGCGCCAGCTCGGCGTCATCGAGACCCTGGAGGAGCGCGAGCAGGACCCGGAGCGCCTCGCGACCCTCTTCAAGCTCGACCACATGGCGACCGTCATGCGCCGCCACGGCGAGAACCTGCTGGTCCTGGCCGGTACGGAGCACGGGCAGGGGCAGCAGGCCCCGGTGCCGATCGTCGACGTACTGCGCGCGGCCGTCAGCGAGATCGAGCGGTACGAGCGGGTGGCCATCCAGTCGATCCCGCCGCACGCCCAGGTCGCGGGCTTCGCCGCCAACGACCTCAGCCATCTCCTCGCCGAACTCCTGGAGAACGCCACCTCGTTCTCCCCGCCCGACGCCAAGGTCGAGCTCTCCGGCTGGCTGCTGGAGAGCGGCGAGGTCATGCTCTCCGTACAGGACGAGGGCATCGGCGTGCCGCCGGACCGGCTCACCGACCTGAACGCGCGGCTCGCCGCTCCGGGTTCGTACGAGCCGGGCGACGGCACCGACGGCGGCATCGGCCTGCACGTGGCCGCGCTGCTGGCGGCCCGGCACGGCGTACGGGTGACGCTGCGGGAGCAGAAGCAGGGCGGCGTCGCCGCCGTCGTCGTACTGCCTGACGCACTGCTGCCTTCCGCGCCGCCGATCGCGGCGCCGCCCGTGGTGCCGATGGCCGGGGACGCCCCCACGCTGAACCTCCCCGGGTCGGTCGCGGAGGCCAACTCCAACGCGCTGCCGGGGCGCTCCGATGCGCTGCCGGTGCCGGACCCGCTGGTGGCGGCGGCAGAGCGGACGATCCGCGAGGACGAGCAGAACGCAGAGAACGCCTCTGAGAGCTCGGAGCTCGATACGCCCGCCCCCGGCCCGTACGACATCGGCCCCGACACGCATGAGCGCGCCGCCGACGGGGACGCCGACACCCCGGCCCCTGTCGACGAAGAGACCTGGACGATGCGGCTGCCTCAGCAGGCCCCCGCGCCCCAGAGCGAGATGGACACGCAGACGGCGGAAGCCGACGACGACGCCCCCGCCCCCGCGCCGACAAAGGTCGAGCCGGTCACCGACAAGGGGCTGCCCAAGCGCACCCCCAAGGTCGTGCAGTCCGGCCCCGCAGAGCCCGAGGAGCGCTCCGGCAGCGTCGACGCGGACGCCCTGCGGCGTCGGCTCGGCGGCTTTCACCAGGGCGCGATCAAGGGCCGCCGCGACGTCGAGGCAGAGATCTCAGCCAACACCGGAACAGAGACAGAGACGAAAACAGAGACAGAAAAAGAGACCGGCACCGATTCCAAGGGGGACACAGTTGAGGAGGCACGCAGTTGACTGCGTCCAGCACGTTCGGGCTGAGTAGCGAAGCCCGTAATCTCCATTGGCTGTTGAGTAACCTCGTCGACGAAGTACCGGGTCTCCTCTCGGTCGCCGTCGTGTCGTCCGACGGGCTGCTCCTCCTGTCCTCCGACCCGGAGCGGAACGTCGGACCGACCGCCCCGTCCGTCCGCCAGGACGGCCCGAAGGGTTCGAGCGCCGACCTGGCGACCATCGTCTCGGGCCTCGCCAGCCTCACCCAGGGAGCGGCGAAGCTGATGGACGGCGGCGGCGTCAAGCAGACGATGATCGCGATGGAGTCGGGCAGCGTCTTCGTCATGGCGATCAGCGACGGCTCGCTGCTCGGCGTGCACGGCTCGCCTGACTGCGACATGAGCGTCGTGGCGTACCACATGGCGCTCTTCGTCGGCCGCGCCGGCCACGTCCTCACCCCCGAACTCCGCAGTGAGCTGCGCAAATCGTTGGAGAGCGCCCTGTGACGCCGTCCACCACCGCCAAACTTCCGGTACGGGGCGACGGCCGCAGGCCCGCCCGCGTACGCCCGTACTCGCTCACCGGCGGTCGCACCCGCTTCACGCACGTCCTGCTCGTCGAGACGTTCGTCGCGGCGATCGAAGCGTCCGAGGAGCGGCGCGAGCTGACCAACGGCGGCCTCCAGACGCGCGTCATGCCGGAGATGCGGGCGATCGTCGAGCTGTGCCGCCGCATGCGTACGGTCGCGGAGATCTCCGCACTGCTGAAGATGCCGCTGGGCGTCGTCCGCGTGCTGCTCAGCGACTTGGCAGACCAGGGAAAGATCCGTGTGTACGGGACCGGGCACGCGCCCGGCCAGCCGAACCGCGCGCTGCTCGAAAGGGTGCTGAGTGGACTCCGCCGTCTCTGAAACCGAGACCTTCCACGCCCGCGCCACCGGGCACACACCGCCGGTCCCGCCCCAGCCTCAGGTGCCCCTGTCGACCCTCCCGCCCGAGGCGGACGAGGGCGCCCGGGACTGGCAGACCGACCGCACCCGGGCCCCGATAGCCACCAAGATCGTGGTTGCCGGCGGCTTCGGCGTAGGCAAGACGACCTTCGTCGGTTCGGTCTCGGAGATCACCCCGCTCAAGACCGAGGCGGTGATGACCACCGCGAGCGAGGAGACCGACGATCTCACCGCGACGCCGGACAAGACCCACACCACCGTGGCGATGGACTTCGGCCGTGTCACGCTCGACGACGACCTCGTGCTGTACGTCTTCGGGACGCCCGGCCAGCAGCGGTTCTGGTTCATGTGGGACGACCTGGTGCGCGGCGCGATCGGCGCGGTCGTCATGGCCGACACGCGCCGGCTGTCCGACTGCTTCCCGGCGCTCGACTACTTCGAGAGCTGCGGGCTGCCGTACATCGTCGCCGTGAACCACTTCGAGGGAACGGCGGCGTACGAGGCCGAGGACGTCAGGGAAGCCCTGACCGTGCCGCCGCACGTACCGGTCGTGATCATGGACGCACGCAAGCGGATCACGGTGGTCGAGTCGCTGCTCGCCCTCGTCGGCCACGCGCTCGCCGTCACGCCCGAATAGTGCCGTACCCCCGAATAGCTACTCAACGGAGAACCCCGCCATGCGGAAGATACTCATAGTCGGAGCCGGACAGTCCGGTCTCCAGCTCGCCCTCGGACTCCAGACCCGTGGGTACGAGGTCACCCTGATGTCCAACCGCACGGCGGACGAGATCCGGTCGGGCCGGGTCATGTCGACGCAGTGCATGTTCCACACCGCCCTCCAGCACGAGCGCGACCTCCAGATCAACTTCTGGGAGTCGCAGGCGCCGAAGATCGAGGGCCTCGGCGTCTCGGTCGCGGCCCCCACTGTGTCTGATTCAAAGACGGGGTCCCGCGCGATCGACTGGGTCGGAAAGCTGGACGGTTACGCCCAGTCCGTCGATCAGCGCGTGAAGATGGCCGGCTGGATGGAGACGTTCGCGCAGCGCGGCGGGCAGCTCGTCATCCACGGCGCGGCGGTCTCCGACCTCGACTACTTCTCCCGTACGTACGACCTGGTCATGGTGTCGGCGGGCAAGGGCGAGCTGGTCTCGATGTTCGGCCGCGACGCGTCCCGTTCGCCGTACGACGCCCCGCAGCGCGCACTCGCTGTGGCGTACGTCCACGGGCTCGGCCCGCGCCCCGAGCACCCTGACTTCGAGGCGGTCCGCTGCAACCTGGTGCCGGGCGTCGGCGAGCTCTTCGTCATGCCGACGCTCACCACTTCGGGCCGCGCGGACATCCTCTTCTGGGAGGGCATCCCGGGCGGCCCGTTGGACGTGTTCAAGGGAGTGAAGGACCCCTCCGAGCACCTGTCCCTCACCCTGGAACTGATGGAGAAGTTCCTGCCGTGGGAGTACGCACGCGCGACGAAGGTCGAACTGACCGACGCGAACGGCACGCTGGCCGGCCGGTACGCACCGACGGTCCGCAACCCCATCGGCCGGCTGCCGGGCGGGGGCCTCGTCCTCGGCGTCGCGGACGTGGTCGTCGCGAACGACCCGGTCACGGGCCAGGGCTCGAACTCCGCGTCGAAGTGCGCGGCGTCGTACCTCTCCTCCATCACGTCCCACGGCGACAAGCCGTTCGACGAGGCGTGGATGCGGTCGACGTTCGACCGCTACTGGGACACGGCGCAGCACGTCACCAAGTGGACGAACGCGATGCTGGGCGTCCCGCCGGAGCACGTCCTCAACCTGATCGGCGCGGCGGGCGGCCTCCAGCCGGTGGCCGACCGCTTCGCGAACGGCTTCAACGACCCGTCGGACTTCGAGAACTTCTTCTACGACCCGGACAAGACGGCGGCGTACCTGTCCTCGGTCACCGGCGCATGACGGGCTTCTGACCAGCGGTCTCGCTGTCGTTGCAGAAGGAGCCGGACCCCCAGCCCTGACCGGCTGGGGGTCTTCTCATCCTGTCTGATGAGGTTCTCAACCTCTCTCCCACGGGGCCGTGAAGGTGCACACCGGCACGCCGTCCAATGTGCCGGGGCAAACGAGCGTTTCGTAGCGCCCGTCTCCGAGCACGGCCCTGCCCCTGCTGAGAGCCTCGCTCAAGTCGATGTCGACGCCCGGTTCTCGGTACAGCGTCGCCTTCGGGCTGCGCTTTGTCGATGACGTGGGTGCTGACCATTGCCTTCTGGTACCCCATGGGGCAGTCCCCCGTTTCGGGGCGCGCAGGGCTACGGCGCCGGGGCCGTTTCCTCCCCGTACCCCCTGTCCTCGCCCGCCGACGCGCCGCGTGGAAGCTTCGGTGGGGTGTAGGACGGGAGTGGCTTCAGCAGGGGATCCGGGCGGACCGCGCCCAGCAGTGGGTTCGCCGCGATCGGGGAGACCTTGACCCGGGCTCCGGGGCGCGGGGCCTGGATGACCTGGCCCTTGCCGATGTAGATCGCCACATGGGTCGCCTTGGGGAAGTAGATCACCAGGTCACCGGGCCGCAGCTCCCGCAGCGAAACCTTCGGCAGCTGCCGCCACTGCTCCTGGCTCGTCCGGGGGATCTCGCGCCCCGCATGCGCCCACGCCTGCGACGTGAGCCCCGAGCAGTCGAAGGACCCCGGCCCCTCCGCACCCCACACGTACGGCTTCCCGATCTGCCGTACGGCGTACTCCAGCGCCCGGCCGCCCAGCCGCGACGGCGCCCGCGTGGCGGCGGAGCCAGGGTTGCCGAGCGCGCCCGAGGCGAGCAGGTCGCGCTGCGCCACGCCGGTGTTCCGCTCCTCCAGCCGCGCCAGGTCGGCGAGCTGTTCCTCGGTCAGCGAGGCCAGCAGCTCCTCGACCTCGCCCAGCCGCGCCCGTACCGCGTCGCGCTGCTTCTTCTGCTTTCTGGCGAGCGTCTGCTGCTTGTCGAGCGCGTACCGCGCCCTGGTCGCCAGCTCGTCCGCCCGCCGCTCTCCGCTCTCCAGCCGCGCGATCGTCGCCGCCCGGTCGTCCGCGGCTCGCTGGAGCACGTGGCCCTGGTCCAGCGCGTGCTGCGGGTCCTTCGCCAGCAGCAGCCGCAGGTACGGGGAGAGGTCGCTACGGCCCTGGTACTGCTCGCGGGCCAGCCGGCCCGCCGCGCCCCGGCTCTCGGCGAGCGCGATCCGGGCCCTGGACAGGCCCTTGGTCACCTTCTTGACCTCGCGCAGCTGCTTCTTGACGGACTCCTCCGTCGCTTTGTACGTCTCACTGGCTTCTTCGGCCCGCTGGTACAGCTTCTGGAGCTCCGTCAGCAGCTCCGCGACGGTCGCCTCCCCGGGCGCCGACGCGGGCGCGGAAAGCGGTGGGGAGGGAGGGCGAGGAGGCGAGGGAGCGGACGGTACCGCCGCGGTGACTGGGGCCGGTAGTGCCGTGAGCACTGTGGCGGCGGCCAGCGCCACCGTACAGACGGACAGGGAGAGTCTGCCTGACACGTCATCACCTCCGGTTCGCGGCCGGGCGGTCCGGCCCTTAGGTGATGATGTGCGGCGGTATCGAGACCGCGAGCGGGTTACTGGGCGGGTTGGGCCAACGCCGTCACCCGCCGAGGGGCAATCCGCAACGCCACCGGCGTGGCTCCCGCGTGCCTAGCCGAGCTTGGCCAGCTGCGCGTCGATGGCGGCCTTCGGCTGCTCCGTCTTGCCCGTGAGGCTGACCGCGAAGAAGGACACCACCGCGTTGCCCTTGCGCACCGTCACCAGCTGGGACGTGCCGACCGCACCGTCCTGGTCGGTCGTCACCGTGAAGGCGACCGCCTCGTCACCACCGGCGTAGGTGCCGGGGGCGAGCTTCGTCACCTTCGTCTTGTCCGAGCCGGCGGTCATGGTGAAGCCGCCGGCGCAGGCCTCGCCCGCGGTGCGCAGCCCGGCGAGCGCCTCCTGGGCACCCTTGCCCTCGTACGAGCCCAGCCCGTCCGACATGAGCACCGTCTTGCCCAGGGCGGCCAGGCCGGCCTCCGCCTTCTCCTCGGTCGTAGCGTCCTTGGCCGGCTTCTCGGGCAGGGTGGAGATCTTGCGCGACGTGGTCGCGGCGGGCGAGCCCACGGGCTTGAGCATCATCGCGTCGACGAGCGGCTTGCACTCGGCCTTGTCGCTGGTGGCGGTCTTCGCCAGGGCGACCTCCGCCTTCGAGGGCTCGGTGACCTTGTGGTTCTTCAGGTCACCCTCCGCCAGGACGAGCTTGTCCAGCTCGGCCTGCGACAGGGCCTTCGTGGCCGACCCGTCGGCCGCGCCTCCCTTGCCCTTGCCCTCGGGGGCGGCATCAGCGGGCTTGTCGGCCCCGCAGGCGCTGACGAGCAGGGCCAGCGAGATCGCGGAGGCGGCGACGGCGGTACGGCGGACAGTGGTGCGGCGCATGAGACAGCATTCCTCTGGTTCGGTGAGCTCGGTCGGCTCGGTGATCTGCGGTGAACAACGTTCCCCCCGCGCGAGGTTCACCCATCCCGGTGACACGCGGAATCTGTTGTGACCAGTGAATCTACGGCCTGCGTCGCCCAAATGATCAACGAATTACACTCGTCCGCGCGATTGTGACGCCTGCGCAATCCCAGAGGGATTCAATCGAGACGCGTTCCCGTACAACCGTTGCTTTGATCATCAAGCGATCTCAGGAATCCCGGTGTTTCCGCCGGAATGGTCCGTAACGGTCTCACCAGAGCGCGAGTTGCGCGCCAGTGTCCTGTTGACGGTCTCCCGTTTCTTTCCCGGCCCGGGGGCTGGGGATCGCGCCACCTGCCCGCCCCGTCCCGGCCTTGCGGCGCGGGCGGGTGGTGCGGGTCTTCCGGTCGGCTCCACGGGGCTTCGACTCCGCCTTGGCGGGGTCCAGGTCTCCGGCCACTCCGGTACCTGTCGTGCGGGCCGCGAGGGCGACCAGGTTGTGTCCGGCGTTGGCGTCCCGGTCGAGGACGAGGCCGCAGTTGTCGCACTCGAAGACGCGCATGCTGAGGGGCAGCTTGGCTTTCACCACACCGCAGCGCGAGCAGGTCTTCGAGGAGGGGAACCAGCGGTCGGCGACGACGAGTCGCGTGCCGTGCCGCCGGGTCTTGTAGGTGAGCTGGCGTGGGATCTCGCCGAACGCGGCATCCGCGACGCGGCGGGACAGGCGCCGGTTGCGGCCCATTCCACCGACGTTGAGGTCTTCGACGACGATCGTGCCGTACTCGGAGGCGAGGCGGGTCGTCATCTTGTGGAGGGTGTCCTCGCGGAGGTTCGCGACCCGGTGATGGATCTTGTTCCGCGCCTGGTGGGCCTTCTCCCAGCGCTTCGACGCCTGCTGCCCGGTGCACCGCTCAGGGCCGCGGCGGCGCGAGACGACACGGTCGGCGCGGCGCAGCTGCTTGTGTGCGCGATCGAGGTGGCGTGGGTTGAGTTCTGCGCTGAGGACACCGTCGCTGTCCGCGAGGACCGCGAGGGTCTTGATGCCGAGGTCGATACCGACCGCCGCATCCGGACGGGCAACCTTCAGCAGCTCGTGCTTCTCCTCGACCTGCAACGACACGAACCAGCGCCCCCGGTCCAGACGCACCGTCGCAGACAGGATCCGCATGTTCCCCGCGTCGATGAGGGCCCGCAGGTCAGCCCGGTGCTCGTGGAGGCGGACCGTGCCGATCCTGGGCAGGGTGACGTGCCTGCCGTCCGGCTCGATACGGATCGTTCCGGTAGTGAACCGGCAGGCCAGGCGTGCTGTCCGCTTCACTTTGAAGCGCGGGACACCCATCCTTGGGCCCTTGCGCTTACCGCTCTTCGACTTCGCGTAGTTGTCGAACGCCGCCGACGCGTTGGCCAGGCCGGTGTTGTATGCCTCCTTGGAGTTCTCCTCCCACCAGTCGGCGAAGCGCGGGTTGGTGCGCTTGTCCTCGTTGAACGCCTTCCGCAGCGAGGGCAGCGACCACGACCGCCACTCAGTCAGCTCGTCCTCGGGGATGCCATAAGACTGCTCGGCCTTCCGCTGCCACCACACGGCGGTGATGTACGCGACGGCCCAGTTGTACGCGGCCCGCGCCCCGCCTCCGTGCGAATGCAGGTGGCGGTTGGTCGTGGCGTTCGGGTCCAGCGCCAGCTTGTGCGCGAGGACGGTGAAGCCGGGCTGCGGCTTGAACTTCTTCATCCGGCCACCTCCGGGCCGGTGGCGACGGCGACGGCCCGGGTGACGCGATTCTTCGCGGAGCGGCGGCCGTACAGACGGGCGCACATCGAGGTCAGGACCTCGGTGATGTCCCGTACGAGGTCGTCGGCGCTCTCCGCCGGGTCAAGGACGATTAGGCGCCGTCCCGTGGCCGAGAGAGCGGCCTCCAGGTGCTCGACGCCGAACCGGGCGAGGCGGTCGCGGTGCTCGACCACGATCGTACCCACACCCGGGTCGGCGAGCAGGCGGTGCAGCTTGCGTCGGCGCCCGTTCAAGCCGGAGCCGACCTCCGTCACCACGTCAGCGACCGCGAGTCCCTGGTCCGTTGCGCCCTGCACGGCCCGGGCGACCTGGCGCTCCAGGTCCGCTTTCTGGTCACCGGACGAGACACGGCAGTACGCCACGACCCGCCCGGCGGCCTGCGGGGCGGGCTCGGTCACGAGCCATGTACCGGACGGCGTCTGGACTACCGGGACCGGCATACGGCCCTCTTCAGGATATTCACTGACGATGGCGGATATCCCCTGAAGGAAATGGGAACTATTGTTCCCCTTCAACGCTTCAGTTCAGGGGGAGCGCGTAGAAGTTGCGGCCGCGCCACAGCACGGCTCCGGTGTCGGACGTCTGTGCCCGGTACGGGGCCCGGGTGTCCGGCGCGCCCGGCGCCGTGACGCCGGAGTCCTGGAACTTCCACAACCGCCGCCCGTCGCGTGCGCCGATCGCGGTGGCCTGTGTCGCGTTGAGCGCGAAGACCGTGCGGCCGCTGTCGCTGAGGATGATCCGGGGGGTGGCCCGGCCGGGGTACTCCGTGGAGCGCTTCCACTGCTGGGCGCCGGATGCCGTGTCGACGGCGTACACGTCGTTGTATCCGTCGGCGACGTACAGCGTTCTGCCGCGCACGACGCCGTCGCCGAAGCCGAAGGGGGCGTCGCCTGCGGGGCCCGAGGCGTTCTTGAGCCTCCAGAGCTTCTTGCCGCTGCGGGTGTCGTACGCCCGCAAGCGGCCGTCGTCCGCCGCATAGAGCCGGCCTGACGGGTCGTCGGTGGCTCCCGCGTCGGGGCGTACGCCGGTGAAGAACTTGCGCCACAGGGTCTTGCCGGTCCTGCGGTCGATGAGGACGAAGGCCGCCTTGCCCTTCGCCTTCTTCGTCTGGTCCGCGGTGAGCGAGTCGGTGTCCTGGCGTACGAGCAGGCTGCCGGGGCGGATGCCGACCGCCTCGTAGCGGGGGACGGTGCCGGGGCGGCCGTTCGGCATCTCGGTGCGCCACAGTTCCTTGCGTGCGGCCATGTCGTACGCGAAGAGGTAGGTCCGCGTGCGCGTCACCTTGTCCTTCTTCCCGTCGAGCGTCTCGACCCTCCCGGAGAACCAGACGACGGGGCCGTCCGCGGCCACCTTCCAGCCCAGGGTGACTCGGGTGTCCTGCTGGCCCTTGGCGAGGAGGGGCTCGTACGGCGCACGATGCTTGACCACCCCGTCCTTCGCGGACAGCCAGAGGAAGTCGGACGCCGTGACGATGAAGCAGTGGGTGTCGTCGGCGGCTTCGGGGCCGTAATCCGTACCGGCGGCCTTCTGCTCCCAGAGCGGGCGTCCGGTACGCAGATCCAGGGCGGTCGTCAGTTCCTCACCGGGGATCAGGAGCACCTGATCGCGCCAGATGCGGGGGGTCGGACCGCCGGCCGTGAGGGTCAGGGGGTGCTGGTAGTGCCAGAGGGGGTCCGGGGCGACACCGGGCAGCGGTTTGCGGCGGGCGGCCGGCTTGGCGTCGTCCCCGTCGGTCCGGGGTGAGGGCGCGTTGTCCTCGTCGCCGCCGGAGAAGGCCAGTGCTCCGGCGCCGCCCACGACGAGCCCTGCGGCGCCGGCCGCGACGCCGGTGAACAGGGCGCGCCGGCTCAGGCCGCCGGGGAGGGGGCGGGGGCCTGAGCCGGTGCGAGCGGGTGCGGTTGCCGGCATCGGTGCGAGTTGGGCGTATTGCTGCTGCTGCGCCGGCTGCGTGGGAGTCGGGGGTACGGCGGTGGCGGGTGGGAGGGCGAGGGCGGTGGCGGGGTGGGTGAGGGCGGGCGCGGGCCCGCGTCGCGGTGCGCGCAGGCGCCGGGTCAGGCCGCTGTCGACGTCTGCGGCGCCGGTGGGGCCTGCGGCGCTTTCCCCTACCGGCCCCTCCCCGGCTGTGACATGTGCGGCTCCGCCGCGTGAGGGGGCAGGCCCCTGGGCCCCCGGACCACACAGACGCCCGCCGGGCGTGTCCTCAATCGCCGGACGGGCTTGATTTTGCTGAGCTGGACTTGCAGCTGGCCCTACCAGCCCGTCCGGCGTTTGAGGACCGGGGTCCGGGGCAGAGCCCCGGGTCCGGGAAGGGGCGGGTAGGGGAACAAGGCTCTGTGCCCCCGCACTCGCCACCGGCTCCAGCGCCGTCGCCTGTTCCGCCAGGGCCGACAGCAGGCGGCTGGGAAGCCACCCGTGGCGGGCCAGGGCTGCCGCGCCCTCCAGGGCCAGTTCCGCTGCCAGCGCGCCGGGCGCCGGGCGGTCCGCCGGGGACTTGGCCAGGCAGCGGGCGATCAGCGTGCGCAGTTCACCCGGCACGGCGGCCAGTTCGGGCTCCGCGTGCGCGATGCGGTCGGCGGCCGCGTCCTGCGGGCCCGCCGCCCACGGCGTCGCCCCGGTAGCGGCGTACGCCAGGAGCAGCCCGAGGACGAACATGTCGGACGCGGGGCCCGGCTCCTGGCCCGCCAGCTGCTCCGGGGTGAGGTAGCCGAGGCGTACGGACAACTGGCCGCCGGGGCCCGCTTCGGCGGCCGCCGCCGCGCCCAGCGCGCCGAACGCCGTCAGGCGCGGCCCGTCGGCAGCCAGCAGCACGGTGTCGGCGGCGAGGCCGTGCAGTACGGCGCCGGTGGCGTGCACCCGGGACAGGGTCTCGGCGAGCGCGGCGCCCAGGATGCGTACGGCCCGCTCCGGCAGCGGCCCGGCGAGCGCGACCGCCTCGGCGAGTGTCAGCGCGGGGATGTATGGGGTCGCCGTCCACAATTCGGGGCCCTCGGTTCGCGACCCGAGCGGGGCCTGCACCCAGCCACCGGCCAGCCGTTCGGCCGTCTGTGCCTCCGCCTGGAACCGGCGGCGGAACGCGGGCAGGCCCGCCAGCTCCGGCCGGGCCACCGCGACCACCACCGTCGCACCGTCGTCGGGGGCCTGCGCCAGGTACTGCACGGCGCTCGCGGTCTCGCGCAGGCGCAACAGCAGGGCGTACGGCCCGACTCGGCGTGGATCGTCCTGACGCAGCGCCTCCAAGGCGCACCCCCCGTGGTCACCGTGATCACCGCGATCACCGTGCCGGAGCCACTGGCGCTCTGCGGTCACAGTGGCCACGTCCGGCACAACCGCCGATCTTATGAGGTGCTGTCCGGTTTCGACCAGGGCCACCGGGGCCGGTGGCGCTCGCGCCCGCCCGGCGCGTACTCGTACTTCCAGCCGCGCTGAAGACCCAGCCGCTTGCTGTACCCGGCGGGAACGCGCAGGTACGCGTGCACGGTCGGCGGGCCGCCGTCCTCGTCCGGCACGGGCACCTCGTACCACTTCGGCGGGTGTCCGGTCGGCCCGACCAGGACCGGCAGCACCCGCCCGTCCAGGGGGCCACCCACGAAGGGCGTGTTCTCGCTTCTCACGGTGCCAGTGTTACAGGGTCACAGGAGGTGCGCCGCCTCCGCGATCACCGGGATCACCCGCCGCGCCAGCACCCCCGCCGGGCCGTCCGCCGTCTCCGTCGCCAGCGCCGCGCGCGTCACGGCCGCCGTCTGGGCGTCCGTCGCCGCGGTCACGGTCAGCAGGGCGATGAAGTGGTCGACCAGCCAGTCCCGCAACTCGCCCGCCGGCGGCTGCTTGTCCTCGTCCAGCCAGATGAGGGAGGCCGCCTCGACGGCCGTGATCCAGGTGCGGACCATCATCCGCAGCCGCGGCCCGGCCGCACCCGCGACGCCGACGCCGAGATGCGTCAGGATCTGCTCGGCCGCGGCCCGCCGCACCCCGTCGACCGTGGCGGTCGTACGGGACGTCTCGGCGACGCTGCCGCCCTGGAGCAGGGCGCTGAACCCCGTGTCGTGCTGGTCGACGAAGGTCAGGTAGCGGTCGAGGGCGCGGGTGAGACGCCGGGTGAGCGGGCCCGTCTGCGGCTCGGCGAAGCACAGTTTCAGCTCGTCGGCGGCCGAGCCGAGCGCGGCCTCGTACAACTGCTGCTTGCCGCCCGGGAAGTAGCGGTACACGAGCGGCCGCGACACCCCGGCCGCCTCGGCCACGTCGTCCAGCGACACCTCCTCGGGCGCCCGGTGCGCGAAGAGCGACAGGGCGGCGCCGAGGAGCTGACGGCGACGCTCCTCGACGCTGAGTCTGCGGTACGCGGGGGTGGTGGCTGGGGTCGTCGCTGCCGGGGTCATGTCGGCAGCGTAACCCCACATTTCACCGTTTACGCGAGGAGTCCCGAGCTCTTCCAGAGCCTGCGGCCGACGCCCTGGAGCACACCGATGTCGTCCAGGAAGTCGGTGAGCCGCCTGGCGCCGTTCTGCATGACCTCCGTGCGGTGGCCGCTCGCCCTGACCTGGGCGACGGCCTCGCGGCGGTCGAGGCCGACGTTCTCGTACACCTTCGGATTGACGAAGCAGGTGGAGAAGACGCGGGCAGCCTCGCCGCAGCTCACGCGGGTGAGTTCGCGTTCCCAGGCGGGCGCGGTCACCATCTGGCGGCGCAGCTCCTCCCGGGCGTACCGGACATGGCGGGCCTCCTCGACCACGTGGATGCGGGTCACGCCGCGCACGAGGGTCTGGACGCGCTCGTCCGGGAACGTCAGGCGCTGCATCCAGTCGAGGATCTCCTCGCCGAGGAGGGTGGCCGCGAAGGACCCGGGTGTGGTCGAGACGGTCTTCAGGACGCGCGCCAGATTGTGGTAGAGCCGCGGCACCGGGTACGAGGGGGCGCCGCCCTTCTGGATCATCTTGGCGAACATCATCGAGTGCCGGCATTCGTCGGCGATCTCGGTGAGCGCGTAGCGCACGTGGTTGCTGGTCACGGACTTGTCGTAGATGTGCCGGACCAGCAGCTGCATCAGGATGATCTCGAACCAGATGCCGAGGGACGCGAGTGACGCGGCCTCGTGCCGTGCCAGGTCCATGCGCTGCTCCTCGGACATCTTCCGCCAGAGCGGAGTGTCGTAGAGCGATACGAGCTCGGGCGGCCAGAACCACTTGCCTTCCTCGATCGGGGCGGCCCAGTCGAGTTCCGTCTCAGGGTCGAAGGAGTGCTTGGCGGACGACTCCAGCAGGCGCTCGGCGACCTGCTCACGGTCCTTGAGGAGGCCGAGTGCGTCCCTGAGTACGTCGCGTTCGGTCACTGTCGTCATGGCGGGGGGCACCTCACGAGTGGGTTACCGGCGGATACGTCTTATGAGACTGCTTGTCAGCAAGACAGTCAATCCCTTGCGCATGACTTGTTGACCCGTCGTCTATCAGCGTGTGAGTCTGCCAACTGTCCAGTGTGTGCCGGGATATGAGGCAAGGAGGCGTCAGTGTCGACGCACGAGCTCTACACCAAGGCCCCGTCGGACCCCCTGTGGCAGGTGCCGGCCTCGGGCGCCGCGCGCTTCAGCTGGGAGTACGACGAAGGGCGCGCCCGCCTCCTCGCCCTCTACCAGAAGGGCAAGGACAAGCAGTGGGACGGCGCGACCCGCATCGACTGGGACCTCGAGGTCGACCCGTACGATCCGCTCGGCACCCCCGACGAGTCGCTCAGCCTCTACGGCACCCGCCACTGGGCGAAGATGACCGAGAAGGACAAGGGCGAACTGCGCCGGCACTACTCCTCCTGGCAGTTCAGCCAGTTCCTGCACGGCGAGCAGGGCGCGATGGTGTGCGCGGCCCGGATCGTCGAGTCCGTCCCCGACCTCGACGCGAAGCTGTACTCCGCGACCCAGACCATGGACGAGGCCAGGCACGCGGAGATCTACAGCCGCTTCCTGCACGAGAAGGTCGGGATGCTCTACCCGGTCAACGACAGCCTCCAGGGCCTGCTGGGCGACACCCTCCGCGACTCCCGCTGGGACATGCCGTACCTGGGCATGCAGGTCCTCATCGAGGGCCTCGCCCTCGCTGCCTTCGGCATGATCCGCGACACCACGGACAAACCCCTGCCCAAGCAGATCCTCGCGTACGTCATGCAGGACGAGGCCCGGCATGTGGCCTTCGGCCGGATGGCGCTGCGCGACTACTACAAGCAGCTGTCCGACGCCGAACTGCGCGAGCGAGAGGAGTTCGTCATCGAGGGCTGCTACCTGATGCGCGACCGGCTGCGCGGCGTCGAAGTCCTGGAGAACTTCGGCATCGCCAAGCAGGAGGCGCAGGAGTACTCCGAGCAGTCCGAGTTCCTGCACCTCTTCCGGCAACTGCTGTTCAGCCGCATCGTGCCGTGCGTCAAGGACATCGGTCTGTGGGGCGAGCGGCTGCAGAAGGCCTACCTCGACATGGGCGTGTTCGAGATGGGTAACTCAAATCTGGACCTCCTCATGACCCAGGACGAGGAGATCGCCGAAGCACTCGACAAGCAGCGTTTCGAGGCGGAGGACGCGGAACGGGTGGCGGAGATCGACGCGGCGATCGCGGCGGGGGCGGAGGAGGAGCGGGTGAACGTTTCATAGCGGGCCGTCCGGCTCAAAAGAGGTGTACGGCCGGGCGCCTCGCCCGGCACGATGGCGGCCATGACGACGAACGCGAACGTGCCCGCCGCCCGCCGGAGCCTCGAAGCGCTCGCCCTCGGTGACGCCTTCGGCGAGCGCTGGTTCCCTCTCTTCCGCGAGCGGCAGCAGGCGTCCGAGGAAATCCGGGCCCGGTGCGTCCCCGAAGAGCCCCTCTGGCACTGGACCGACGACACCGCGATGGCGCGCGCCGTGATGCGGGTGCTCGACGAGCACGGTGAGATCCGGCAGACGCCGCTGGCGATGTCGTACGCCCTCACCTTCATGGCCGACCAGGCGCGCGGCTACGGCAGCGGAATGCACGAGCTGCTCCCACAGCTCGTGGAGGACCCCTCGGCCTGGCCCGACCTCGCCCGCCGGCTCTTCGGCGGCGAGGGCAGCCTTGGCAACGGCGCGGCGATGCGGGTGGCGCCACTGGGGGCCTGGTTCTCCGGCGACGTGGAAGTCGTTGTCGCGCAGGCCGAGTTGTCCGCCGAGGTGACGCACGCCCATCCGCAGGGCGTCGCGGGCGCGGTGGCCGTCGCCGTCGCGGCGGCGCTCTCGGTGCGGGGCGAGCTGTCGGTGGCGGCCGTGGCGGAACGTACGCCCGAGGGGCCGGTCCGCGACGGGCTGCTGCGGGCGGCGGCCCTGCCGTTCACCACCGCGCCGTGGAAGGCCGCCGACGTGCTCGGCAACGGGCAGCGGATCCGCGCCGACGACACGGTGCCGTTCGCGGTCTGGACGGCGGCGCGGCACGCGGACGACCTGGAGGCGGCGCTGTGGTCGACGGCGGAAGGCTTCGGGGACGTCGACACGACGTGCGCGATAGCGGGCGGAATCGTCGGCGCCCGTACGGGAATTGACGCGATGCCGGCGCAGTGGCTGGAGCGGCGGGAGGCGCTGCGGTAGCGAGGGAGCCGGGGGCGGTTTCCGCGCGCGTACGAGAAGCATCCTCGGCCATGACCATGCCACCGCCGGGCATGGAGCGGCCCGGCCACCGGGAGCGTGCCCATGCGGGCTGAGTGCGCGCAGGGGGATGCCGGCAGGCGCGGAGGGCGGTCAGGGTGCGACGCCGGCCGCGCCCGCCAAGGAGATCGATCCGGCGGGCACCCTCATCACGCTGAGCTGCCGGGAACACGGGCGCCTCGGTGGCCGTCGTACTCCGGAGATCTCCCGGCAGGACCCGGAGTCCGTGGACCTCGCCGAGCTCGCCGTCAAGGTCCGCGAAGAGGTCATGGAGAAGGCCGGCGGATTACGCCGCGGAACCGCCGCCGGGGGCCGGGAACGGCGTACGCAGCGTGAAGGCCTCCTGGGTCGGGCCGTGCTCGCGCAGACGCAGGAGCGCCTTCTCGGCGTCCGCCACCGTCGGGCGGCAGCCCGCCTCCACCCACCACAGCGCCGTCATCGCTTCCTTCACGCGCTCGAACCACTCGTGGCGCCGGCCGAGCAGCTCCCGGTGCTGCCCCTGGTACATGAAGGCCGTAAGGGCATTGGTGTCGCGCCACACCGACATGTTCACGATCAGCCACTCGTCCCCGAACACCGGAACGTCCGTCGCGTTGCCGGTCTCGCTCTGCAGCCGCCATATGAATCCGTCGGCGCTGTCGGCCACCGCGTTCACCGGGTCCAGCGCGTCCACGAAGTCCTTCAACTCCGGTGAGTCGAGCGGGAACTTGAGGCGGGATATGTTGACTTGGGCCAGCTCGTACGCAGGGGAGTCAGTAGTCATGGCCGCACGATAAGCGCCTGCGACAGGCGAACGGTGAACGTTTCGCTGACCGAGACGATCACACGGTCAGTCGTCCAGCGCCGCCCGCATCACCGCCCGCGCGATCGGCGCCGCGCTGCCCCCGCCGCTGATGTCGGCACGGTCCGCCGACGCGTCCTCCACGACGACCGCCACCGCGACGGCCGGCTGGCCGTCGCCGTTCTCCTGCGCCCAGGAGATGAACCAGGCGTACGGCGTCCCGGTGTTGTCGATGCCGTGCTGCGCCGTGCCGGTCTTGCCGCCGACCCTGACCCCGGGGATGGCGGCGTTCGTGCCCGTCCCGTTCTGCACGACGTCGACCATCATCTGCTGGAGCTGCGTCGCGGTGGCCGGATTCATCGCCTGGTGCAGGGACTTCTGGCTGTTCTGCGCGACGACGTCGCCGTCCGACCGCGTCACCTTGTCCACCAGGTACGGGGACTTGAGCTCGCCGCCGTTGGCGACCGCCGCCGCGACCATCGCCATCTGGAGCGGCGTCGCCCTGGTGTCGTACTGGCCGATGGAGGACAGGGCGAGCTGGTCGGCGGTCATGCTGGTGTCGAAGTTGCTCCTGGAGACCCCGGACGGGATCTTCAGCCCGCCGTCGTTGAACCCGAACTTCCGTACGGTGTCGAGCATTCCGGCGAGCCCCACCCGCACGCCCAGATCCGCCATCACCGTGTTGCACGAGACGCGGATCGCGTACTCCAGCGACGCGTTGCGGCAGCCGCGCGCCTCGTTGGGCAGTGTGGTGCTGGTGCCGGGCAGGACGTACGGCTCCGGGGTCTTCGTCGGGGCGTCGATGTCCGTCACCACCTCCGTGTCGAGCGCCGCCGCAGCCGTCACGATCTTGAAGGTGGACCCGGGCGGGTACGTCTGACGGATGGCCCGGTTGAGCATCGGCTGACTCGGCGCGCCGTTCAGCCGCGCCCACGCGTCCGTGACCCGCTTCCCGGTCCCGGAGAGCTCCTGTGGATCGTACGACGGGCTGCTGACCAGGCCCAGGATCTTCCCCGTCGAAGGCTGGATCGCCGCGACGGCGCCCTTCCTGCCGCGCAGTCCTCTGTACGCCGCCCGCTGGACCGCGCCCTTGATGGTGGTGACGGCGTGGCCGCCGGGTTGGCGCGAGCGCGTGATCTCGTTCCACAGGGGGAGCGGGGCGAGCATCGAGTCGGTGCCGGAGAGGACGTCGTCCTCGGCGTTCTCGATGAAGGTCGTGCCGTACGTCTGGGAGGCATAGCCGGTGACAGGCGCGTACAACGGCCCGTGGAGATACGTTCTTTCGTACCGCAGCTGCTCGCCGCTGTCCCTGGACCCGGTGACCGGCTTCCCGTCGACGATGATGTTGCCGCGCTCCTGCTGGTAACGGCCGATCGTCTTCCGCCGGTTGGCGGGATTGTCGTCGAGCGATTCCGCCTGGAATACCTGGATACGGGCGGCGTTCAGCAGCAGCGCGACGAGCAGCAGCAGGCAGAACCCGGCCGCTCGCCTGATGTAGCGGATCACTGGTCGTCCTCCACGACGGGGGCGATGATGCCGGTCTCGACGTGCTCCGGGTGCGGGCTGCGGGCCGAGTCGCTGACCCGGATCAGCAGCGCCACGATGATCCAGTTGGTGACGACGGACGAGCCGCCCTGCGCGAGGAACGGCATCGCCATGCCGGTCAGCGGGATCAGTCCCATCACGCCGCCCGCGATGACGAACACCTGGAGCGCGAGGATCGAGGCGAGGCCGATCGAGAGCAGCCGCCCGAACGGGTCGCGCAGCGCCAGGCCCGCCCGGTAGCCGCGGGCGACGAGCAGGGCGTAGAGCAGGAAGATCGCGGTGAGGCCCGACAGGCCGAGCTCCTCGCCCGCCGTCGCCAGGATGAAGTCGGACTTGGCGGCGAAGCCGATGAGGACGGACTCGCCGGCGCCGAGCCCCGCGCCGAGCATGCCGCCCGCCGCGAAGGCGAAGAGCGACTGGGCGAGCTGGCTGGGGCCCTGGCCGGCGTCGATGGAGGCGAAGGGGTTCAGCCAGTCCTCGACGCGGCTGTTGACGTGCGGTTCGAGCGATCCGACGACGAAGGCGCCGACCGCCGCGAGGAGCAGGCCGACGGCGATCCAGCCGGTGCGGCCGGTCGCGACGTACAGCAGGATCACGAAGAGGCCGAAGAACAGGAGTGACGTGCCGAGGTCGCGTTCCAGGACGAGTACGCCGACGCTGAGCAGCCAGATGGCGACGATCGGGCCGAGCACACGGCCGGTGGGGAGCTGGAGCTTCCAGATCTTGCGGCCGGTGTAGGCGAGGGCGTTGCGGTTGGCGGCGAGGTAGGCGGCGAAGAAGACGGCGAGCAGGATCTTCGCGAACTCGCCGGGCTGGAAGGAGAAGCCGCCTACGCGGATCCAGATCTTCGCGCCGTTGATGGCGGGGAAGAAGATCGGCACGGTCATCAGGACCAGGGCGGCGGCGACCGAGAGGTAGGCGTACCGCTGGAGGACGCGGTGGTCGCGGAGCAGGATCACGACGCCGATGAAGAGCGCCACGCCGAGGGTCGACCAGACGAGCTGGGTGGGGGCCGCCTGGTCCCTGGGGGTTTCGAGGTCGAGGCGGTAGATCAGCACCAGGCCGAGGCCGTTGAGGAGGACCGCGATGGGGAGGAGCAGCGGGTCGGCGTACGGGGCGCGGAAGCGGACGGCGAGGTGGGCGAGGAGCGCGAGGACGCCGAGGCCCGCGCCGTAGCCGGCGGCGTCGGGGGGTACGGCGCCGTCCTTGGTGAGGCCTACGGCGATGTACCCGTACACGGCGATGAGGACAGCGCCGACGAGGAGCGCGAGTTCGACGCCGCGCCGCTTGGGGAGGCGTACGTCGGGCGGGGGAGCGTCCACCGTCGTTGCGGTCATGTCAGGCAACGTAGCAAGCCGGCAGGCCGTATCTCCGTATATGTCCGCTCACGCCCAAGGGGTTCGCGCGGCGGGGGCCGAACTCCTCGGGCGTGAGCGGGGCACTAACGGTGCGTCAGCACCAGCGCGGGGCGGCGCCGATGTTCGCGATGTAGTGGGCCGAGCCCCAGGCCCAGGTGCCGTCGGTGAGCAGGTACCAGCGGTTGTTCCCGTGCACGTTGTCGCCGCGGGTCTTGCAGAAGATGTGGACGATCGCCCCGTAGGGCTTGCTGCCGATGACCCGGCTGCTGCGGGTGGGCTTGTCGCGCAGCAGCAGCCTGGGCTTGGCTATGACGCGGCCCTTGTAGAGGTGGGAACTCTGGCTCTGGGCTCTCTGGGCGCTCTTGGCACTCTGGGCGCTTTCGGCGCGCTCGGCCGGGGGCTTGACAGGGTCCGCCGCGGCGAGCGCGGGGCTCGTGGCGGTGAGGGCGGCGATGGCGCCGGCGGCGACGTACAGGCCGAGCCTGGGGAGCGGAGACCGGGGGAGCAGGGGCATGTTGGCTCCTGACAAGTGAGAGGCCTTCGCCGTGGCGAAGGGCGGCGGGGGACTCCGGTCCGTAATGAAACCGGTCCCCGACTCGCGCGATTCACACTAATTTCGACACTTACTGATCGCAATCCGTCACTTTGTGTGCACGGTGTCGCTGTCGCTGCCGCCCGGCTAAGGGGCCTCCTGGACCTCCTGGACCTCCTGGACCTCCGGCAGCTTCAGCGTCGCCACCGCCCCGCCGTCCGGCGCGTTCGCGAAGCTCAGTTCGGCGCCGATGGCCTCCGCCTGTCCCACGGCGATCGTCAGGCCGAGGCCGTGCCCCTTGCCGCCGGCGCGCGGCTCCGTTCTGAAGCGCTGCGGGCCGTGCTCCACCAGGTACTCGGGGAAGCCCTCGCCGTGATCCCGCACGCTCACCACGGGTCCGTCCACGGTCAGTACGACCGGCTCCCGGCCGTGCTGGTGCGCGTTGCCGATCAGGTTGCCCAGCACCCGCTCCAGCCGCCGCCGGTCGGTCTCGACACAGGCGTCCCGTACGATCCGGACCTCGGTCGGCGTCCCCGGCCCGCGCGCCACGCGCTCCGCCAGTGGCCCGATCCGGTGCACGTCGAGGCTGATCTGCTCACTGCCCGCGTCGAGCCGGGAGATCTCCAGCAGGTCCTCGGTCAGCAGCCGCATCGCGCGCACCCGGTCCTGCACGAGCTGGGTCGGCCGGCCGGGCGGCAGCAGCTCCGCCGCCGCGTGCAGACCGGTCAGCGGCGTGCGCAGTTCGTGGGCCACATCGGCGGTGAAACGCTGCTCGCTCTGCAGCTTGCCCTGGAGGGTGGAGGCCATCGCGTCCAGCGCGCCGGCGACCGTGGCCACCTCGTCCTGCGGGCGCGAAGACGCCTTCGTACGAGGGTCGTTGACGCGGGCGTCCAGGTCGCCCGCGCTGATCCGGCGCGCCACCGAGGCGGTCTGGTGCAGGCGGCGCGTCACGCGGGTGACGGCGAAGACGCCGACGAGCAGCGTCGCGGAGATGGCGAGGAAGGACGAGCCGACGATGGCCCGGTCCAGGCCCGTGATCGTACTGACGCCCTGGCTGTAGTCGATCTCGGCGGCCATGGCGCGCCGGCCGGCCGGGGCCGCCGCCCACATGGTGGGGCGGCCGTCGTGCTCACTGACGAGCGTGCCGTGCCGGCCGGAGAGGGCGAGAGCGCGCAGCGAGGCGGGCAGACCTTCCGGATCGATGCCGGTGTCCGGCGGCAGCGGATCCCCGGCCTCGTACGCCCGAGTCGCCTCCTCCAGCCGCGTGAGCGCCTTCTCGCGGGCCTGGTTGACCGTCTGGTGCGTCACGGAGACGTGCACGAGTGCGCCGAGCAGCGCCGCGAGCGCGCAGCACATCACGGTGATGAAGGCCGCGGCCTTCCAGGTGAGGCGCCCGGTCCAGGCAGGCAGACGGGGTCTCATGGGCGACCGCCGGGCCCGTTGGGGGGCGTGGGGCTCGTGTGGGAGTGGGTGTGGGAGGGCAGCGGGTCGCCTCCGTCCTTGTGCACCCGCAGGATCTCGTCGCGGGTCGGCAGCATGGCGTGCTGGTGGCCGTCCCAGGACCAGGCCGTCCTGTACTCGTACCCCGGCAGGTTCGACGGCGCCCGGATGATGAGGTCCCGGCCCGCCAGCGAGACCCCGATCACGGCGTCGCTGGTGCCCATGATGCGGGTCAGCCGGCCCTTCTCGGCCAGGTAGCAGCGCACCACGAGCTGGCCCTTGGGCATGGAGACGCCGAGGATCAGCTCGACCTTGCCGTCTCCGGTGAGGTCGCGGTAGTACGCCTTGAGCACCGGGCAGGACTTCGGCCGCGTGTCGCACTCCCGGAGCTGCCTGGCCGTCTGCTCGTACCGCCCGTCGGGTCCGCTGAGGGCGTCGGGATGTGCCGCCTGCTCCGCCTGGGCGACGGCCACCGGCCGCACCCTGCGCACATCGTCACCCGGCACTTTGATCCCGCGAACCGTCTCCGTCTCGCCCTCGCCGTAGTCCATCGGAGGGACCGTGGCGGCCGGCCGCTCCGGCCACAGACGGGTGGGCCCGACGGCGGTGGGCGTGGGCCCGGCGCTTTCGAGCTCCCCCGCGTCGGCGCAGCCGGACAACGCGGCTGCCACCGCTGCTGCGGCGGCGGTCAGCAGCAGTGCCGCGCGGGCGGTGCGGTGCGCGCTCAAGGCTCCCTCTCTGCGCAGTGGCTTTGTCTACTTCACGACCGGCGGCTCAGCGCTGATACGGATTCTGCCCCGGCTGCTGCTGGTGCGCCTGCCCGTAGCCGCCGTCGGCGGCCTGCTCCTGCGCCTGGAGCTGCTCCGCCTGCTCCTGGGTGACTTTCTGCTCGGCGCCGCAGAAGGTGCACTGGGTCGTGTACTTCGTCGAGTACGGAAACAGCGGAACGAAGAACAGCGTGAACTTGCTGACGCGCTTCCTGAGCGTGTGCGCCGCCGGGTTCCCGCAGCTTCCGCACACCAGTGTGAGCATGGCCAGTTGGTAGAGGTAGCTCTTGCTGCCAAAGATGATCATCAGGTGGTCCCCTCCGTACGTACGCGATCGTTTGTTGCCGAGTCTGCACCAACCGGGTCTGGGCAGGACTCACGCACCCTCCGGCGGGGCCAGGTCCGGGCGCAACCGGTGCCACGACGGCTGGCGCAGGAGCCCCGCCTTCGTCCGGGTGTTGTACGCGACCTCGCCGACCAGGCGCGGCAGCACCCACCGCGCCCCCGCGACGGGCGGCACCACGTCGAACGGGCACGTGTCGACGGCGGCAACGCGCAACAGCTCGGCGAGCAGGGCCCGTTCGCGGTCGTTCCACCCCGTCCCCACGCTCCCGATGAACCGCAGGACCCCACTCTCGTACTGGCCAAGGAGCAGCGCTCCCGGAAGCCCCGACAGGCGGCCCCGGCCGGGCACCCAGCCACCGACGATCGCGTCCACCGTCCGGACGTTGCGGATCTTGATCCAGTCGCGGGAACGCAGCCCCGGTGTGTACACGGAGTCGAGCCGCTTGCAGACCACGCCCTCCAGGCCCCCCTCCTTGGTCGCCCGGAGCGCCTCCTCACCGTGCCCGACGATCGCGCCGGGCGTCGACCAGTGCGACCCCCGCAGACCGAGGCTCTCCAGCTCCCGCCGGCGTTCGCGGTACGGAAGCCTGATGAGGCTGCGGCTGCGCAGATGCAGGGCGTCGAACAGCATCAGATGGGCCGGCACGTCCGGCGCCAGCCGGGCGGCCTTCGCGGGCGATCCGGACAGGCCCATCCGGGCCTGCAGACGCTCGAAGTCCGGACGGCCGTCGTCGTCGAGCGCGACGATCTCGCCGTCCAGTACCGCCGCGACCCCCGCGCCGAGGGCGGTGCCCAGCGGCAGCAGCTCGGGGTAGGCGGGCGTGATGTCCGCGCCGGACCTGGCCCGCAGCATCAGTGAGCCGTCACCCGGCAGATAGACAACGGCCCGCTGGCCGTCGTGCTTGCTTTCGAACGCCCACCGTCCCTGCTCCCGCGCCGGCGGCAGCGTGCCCGGCGTCGCGAGCATGGGCTCGATCCGGGGCAACGTGACCACGGCCGATCACGCACCGGGCAGCGGCCGGGCCCGGCCCGGATCGAGCAGCGGGCCGAGCAGGTCGCCGTACCGCTCCAGCCGTACGCCGATGTCCGCCGCCCGGAACACCAGCCGCCCGGGCTCCGCCCGCCCGTCCTCGACCTCCTCCCAGGTCACCGGCGCCGACACGGTCGGTTCCTCCCTGGCCCGGAGCGTGTACGGCGCGGCAGTCGTCTTCGCGGCGGCGTTCTGGCTGAAGTCGACAAAGACCTTCCCCGGCCGCAGCGCCCGCGTCATCCGGTGCACGACCAGCTCCCCGAGCGCCTGCTGCGCCTGGACCGCGAGCCCCTTCGCGTACGCCGAGACCTCCTCCGACGGCGTCGGCTCCAGCGCCGCGCACAGGTGCATCCCCTTGGACCCCGAGGTCTTCGCGTACGCCTCGATACCGTCCGCCGCCAGCCGCTCCCGCAGCCACAGCGCGACCTCGCAGCACTCCGCGACGCCCGCCGGCGGCCCGGGGTCGAGGTCGACGACCAGCCGGTCGGCGATGCCGGGATCCGGGGCCAGCCACTGCGGCGTATGGAACTCCACCACCAGGTTCGCCGCCCAGATCAGCGTCGGCAGGTCCTGGATGAGGACCTGGCGCGCCTTCTCGCCCTCGGAGCGCTCCACCTCCACCGTCCGCACCCAGTCGGGCGTACCCTGCGGCGGATTCTTGGTGAAGAACAGCTGCCCGCCGGGGCCGTCCGGATAGCGCAGGAAGGAGATGGGCCGGTCGTAAAGGTGCGGGAGGAACGCGTCCGCGATCGTGGCGTAGTAGTGCAGCACCTCGGCCTTGGTGGTCCCGGTTGCGGGATAGAGGACCTTGTCCAGATTGCTGAGCGCCAGGCGCCGCCCCTCCACCTCTGTGATAGGCGACATACGATGAGAATCCCACGGATATGTGATGAATGATGCCCAAGGGGGCGAATCGTGCGACCCATCTGGAACGGTGCCATCTCCTTCGGCCTGGTCAGCATCCCGATCAAGCTGGTGAACGCCACCGAGCACCACTCGGTCTCGTTCCGCCAGATCCACACCGCCGACGGCGGCCGCATCCGCTACCGGAAGGTCTGCGAACTCGACGGCGAGGAGATCCCGGCGTCCGAGATCGGCAAGGGGTACGAGGAGCCGGGCGGCGGAATCATGCCGATCACCGACGAAGACCTGGCCGCGCTCCCGCTGCCGACGGCCAAGACGATCGAGATCGTCACCTTCGTGCCGGCGTCCGAGATCGACCCCCTCCAGATGGATTCGGCGTACTACCTGTCCGCGAACGGCGTGCCCGCGGCCAAGCCGTACGTCCTGCTGCGCGAGGCACTCAAGCGCAGCGACAAGGTGGCCGTGGCGAAGTTCGCGCTGCGGGGGCGCGAGCGGCTCGGGATGCTGCGGGTGGTGGACGACGTCATCGTCATGCACGGTCTGCTCTGGCCCGACGAGGTACGGGAGCCGGAGGGCGTCGCACCGGAGACGAAGGTGACGGTGCGCGACGCCGAACTCGACCTGGCGGACGCGCTGATGAACACGTTGGGCGACGTAGACCTCGAATCGCTGCACGACGACTACCGCGAGGCGGTTGAGGAGATGATCGCCGCGAAGGCGTCCGGCGGTGAGCTCGTGGAGCGGGCGCCGGCGGCGGGTGGTGGCCAGGTGATCGACCTGATGGCGGCGCTGGAGAAGAGCGTGCGGGCGGCGAAGGAGTCGCGCGGGGAGGGGGCGGGGGAAGGCGCCGACGTCACGCAGATGGCCGGGCGCAAGACGGCCACCGGGGAGAAGTCCAAGCCGGTGGCGAAGAAGACGGCCACCGCGAAGAAGAGCACCGCGGCGAAGAAGACGGCTTCAGCGGCCGAGAAGCAGTCGTCCGGGTCCTCCGGGGCGAAGAAGAGCACCGCCAAAAAGGCCACCCCGAGGAAGCGCACGTCCGCCTGACCGCCGACCGCCGCCCCCCACGCCCGCGTTGGCGACATATACCGCAACACTTCACCGGGACGGCACGCGCCCTTCCCTTCCAATCGCTCCTCTTGGACCATTCAGATCCGCTTCTGTCCCCTCACACTCCAAGAGGCCCCACACCCATGCCAGAACTCAATAGGCGCCGCTTCCTCCAGATAGCCGGCGCGACCGCGGGCTTCGCCGCCCTGTCGGGCAGCATCGACCGCGCCGCCGCCATCCCGGCCAACCGTGTGTCCGGCACGATCCAGGACGTCGACCACATCGTCGTACTGATGCAGGAGAATCGTTCCTTCGACCACTACTTCGGCGCGATGAAGGGCGTACGGGGCTTCGGAGACCCGCGCCCGGTGACGCTGCCGAGCGGAGAGTCGGTCTGGCACCAGGCGGACGGCAACAAGAAGGTGACGCTGCCGTTCCACCCGACGGCCGACGACCTGGGCATGCAGTTCCTCCAGGGCCTCAACCACGACTGGGCGGGCGGCCACAAGGCGATCAACAAGGGCAAGTACGACCAGTGGGTGCCCGCGAAGACGCCGACGACGATGGCGTACCTGACGCGGGAGGACATTCCCTTCCACTACGCCCTCGCTGACAAGTTCACGGTGTGCGACGCGTACCACTGCTCGTTCATCGGAGCCACCGACCCGAACCGCTACTACATGTGGACGGGTTACACCGGCAACGACGGCGCCGGTGGCGGCCCGGTGCTGGGCAACGAGGAGTCGGGGTACGGCTGGACGACGTACCCCGAGCGGCTGGAGAAGGCCGGGGTCTCCTGGAAGATCTACCAGGACACCGGCGACGGCCTGGACGCAGCCGGTCACTGGGGCTGGATAAACGACGCGTACCGGGGCAACTACGGGGACAACTCCCTCCTCTACTTCAACCAGTACCGCAACGCCAAGCCCGGCGACCCGCTCTACGACAAGGCCCGTACCGGCACCAGCGTCAAGAACGGCGACGGCTACTTCGACGACCTCAAGGCCGACGTCCAGGCAGACAACCTCCCGCAGATCTCCTGGATCGCCGCCCCGGAAGCCTTCACCGAGCACTCCAACTTCCCCTCGAACTACGGCGCCTGGTACATCGCGCAGGTGCTGGACGCGCTGACCTCGAACCCCGAGGTGTGGAGCAGGACGGCCCTGTTCATCACGTACGACGAGAACGACGGCTTCTTCGACCACGTCGTGCCGCCGTACCCGCCGGCCTCCGCCGCGCAGGGCAAGTCGACCGTCGACACCTCCACCGAGCAGTACGCGGGCGGCACGTCGTACGCGGCGGGCAACTACGGCCTCGGTCCGCGCGTCCCGATGCTCGTCGTCTCGCCCTGGAGCAAGGGCGGTTACGTCTGCTCCGAGGTCTTCGACCACACCTCGATCATCCGCTTCATGGAGCGCCGCTTCGGCGTGAACGAGCCCAACATCTCCCCGTGGCGGCGAGCGATCTGCGGTGACCTCACCTCGGCCTTCGACTTCGGTACGCCGGACCCGGAGCCCGCCGCGCTGCCCGACACGGCCGCGTACGAGCCGCCGGACCACGAGCGCCACCCCGACTACCGGCCCACGCCGCCGGCTGTCGGCAGCCTGCCCAAGCAGGAGCCAGGCACGCGCCCGGCGCGTGCGCTGCCGTACGCCCCGTACGTGGACGGCGCCGTGAACGCGGCCGACGGCCGTATCGCCCTCACCTTCAGCCCGGGCGCGGCAGCGGGCGCACAGTTCTACGTCACGTCGGCGAACCGCACCGACGCGCCCTGGACGTACACCGCCGAGGCCGGCAAGAAGCTCACGGACACCTGGAACTCGGCGTACTCCAAGGGCACGCACGACCTCACGGTCCACGGCCCGAACGGCTTCCTGCGCACCTTCAGGAGCCCCGCGAAGACGGCGGGCCCCGAGGCGACGGCCCGCCACAACGCGACCACGGGCAACCTCGACCTGACCCTGACGAACCCGGGCACCACAACAGCCAACCTCACCGTCACCAACGCCTACGGCGGCGCACGTCAGACCTTCGCGGTGCGCGCGGGCGCCACGGTGACGCACACCGTGGACCTGCGCACGACCAAGCGCTGGTACGACGTATCGGTGGTCTCCGACACGAACACCACCTTCCTGCGTCGCTTCGCGGGCCACGTGGAGACGGGTGCGCCGGGCGTGAGCGACCCGGCGACGATCACCGCCTGACGTGGCCTCTGCGGAGGTAGGGCAGGCCATACCGCTGCCCTACCTCTGGGGGGATGGCCTGGGCGAAGATCCACTCCTACGGTGAAGCCATGCGACCGATCAACGTGTGGCAGGCCCTGGCCCGGCCCGGCTACCTGCTGTCGTCCTGGCCCTGGCGGTCGGCCGGCTACCTGCTCAGCAGCGCGCCGGTCGGCATCGCGGCGCTGGTGGTGATCGTCGTAGGGGCGACGCTCGGCACGGTACTCGCCGTCGTACTGCTAGGCCTGCCGCTCCTGGCCCTGCTGGCGCTCTCCGGGGTGCCGGTGGCGGCCACCGAGCGGCTGCGGCTGCGGCTGGTAGACCACCGTCCGGCTCCGACACCGCATCAGGTTCCGTCGGAGCCCGGGCTGCTGGCCTGGGCGCGTACCCGGTTCTGGGAGCAGGCGACCTGGCGGGAGCTCGGTTACGCGCTGGTGTTCGCGACGGTGCTGTGGCCGCTGGACCTGATCGTGGTGGGCACGGTGCTGGCCGTGCCGCTGGGCCTGCTGGCGACTCCGGTGCTGATGATGACGGTCGGGGGCGGTGAGGAGGCGCGCGTACTGAAGTTGTGGACGGCGACCTCGATGCCGGAGGCGATCGCCACCGCCGCCGCCGGTCTCCTCATGTTCACCGTGTGCGGTTACGCGCTCGGGATCGCGGCCGTGGCGCGGGCGGAGCTGACCCGGTTCCTCATCGCCCCGCCGGCGCCGACCGTGAGTGCGGAGGTCACCGAACTCGTACGCTCGCGGGTCCGGTTGGTCGACGCCTTCGAGGCGGAGCGGCGCCGCATCGAACGCGACCTCCACGACGGCGCCCAGCAGCGCATCGTCGCCCTCACCATGGCCCTTGGCATGGCCCGCCTCGACGCGCCCCCCGGGCCCCTCGCGGACCAGCTCGCCAAGGCCCACGACGAGGCGGGCAAGGCGCTGGCCGAACTGCGCGAACTGATCCAGGGCATCCACCCCAAGGTGCTCGCCGACTTCGGGGTCGCGGCGGCCGTGGCCGACGCGGCCGACCGCTCCGCGATCCCCGTCGACGTAACCCTCGACCTTTCCGGTCGCCTCCCGGAATCGGTCGAGGCGGCGGCGTACTTCGTGGTCTGCGAGGCACTCGCGAACGTCGGGAAGCACAGCGGGGCGCGGCGCGCCGAGGTGACCGGCAGGCACACCGACGGGCGCCTTGTCGTCGAAGTCCGCGACGACGGAAGGGGCGGCGCGGACGCGGAGAACGGCAGCGGCCTGACCGGCCTCGCCGACCGGGTGTCAGTGCTGGATGGCAGACTCGCATTGTCCAGCCCACCTGGTGGCCCAACTCTGTTGCGTGTGGAGATCCCGTGCGAGCCGATCGATCACTCCGCGTAGTCCTGGCCGAGGACAGCGTGCTGCTGAGGGAAGGGCTGATGGCTCTGCTGGCGCGCTTCGGTCACGAGGTGGCGGCGGCGGTGGGCGACGCCGAGACCCTCCTGACCGCCGTGGCCGAACACGCCCCGGACATCGTGGTCACGGACGTCCGCATGCCTCCCGGCTTCCAGGACGAGGGCCTCCAAGCGGCGGTAGAACTCCGCACGGCGCGGCCTTCCCTCCCGGTCCTGGTCCTCAGCCAGTACGTCCAGCGCACCTACGCGTCGGAACTCCTGGACTCCGGCGACGGCACGGGCATCGGCTACCTGCTCAAGGACCGGGTCGGCCAGGTCGAGGAGTTCCAGACGGCGCTCCAGGAGGTGGCGGCGGGCGGTACGGTCGTCGACCCCGAGGTGGTACGCCAGCTCCTGCGCCGCCGCCGCGACCCCCTGGAGCGCCTGACGCCGCGCGAACGCGAGGTGCTGGCGCTGGTGGCGGAGGGCAAGTCCAACGCGGCGGTGGCCGGCCAACTCGTCGTATCGGAGGCGGCGGTGGGCAAACACATCGGCAACATCCTCGCCAAACTGGACCTGCCCCCAGCAGACGAAACGCACCGCAGGGTCCTGGCGGTGCTCACGTTCCTACGCGCTTAAGCTCCCCGACGGCGCTCGCGTGACACACCCGGGGAGAGCGCGGCCGTACGGCGGCTCCTTACGCACGCGAGCATCGCGGGTTGCGAATGCCAGCAAGTTTGCCGCTACTTCACCGTTTCGACGGCGGGGGCTTCGCTTTCGTCTGCCACCCGCTCGCGGGCCACGCTTCCGGCCGCCACGCGCCCGGCCAACTCCACCACGTACGCGCGTACGACCGCCCCCAAGTCCCCGCCCCCCACCCGCGACCCGACGATGAGGCGGGAAAGCTGCGGTACGGCACTCGGCCAGGCGGCCAGGCCGATGAGCGACAGCAGCATCACGGCGGCCTCCGGCCCCGGCTCAATACCCAGCCGCTCGGCCAGCGCGTCCACCTTCAGCGAGTAACCCTCGGCGCGGTCCTGCTCGCCGGAGGTCGCCGGCTCCCGCTGGTGCAGTGCCTCCCACAGCAGCAACCGCAGCAGCTCGGGCCGCTCGCGGTGGAAGTCGTACACCGAGCCGACCCACTGGGCGACGTCGTCGCCGGGCTTGCCCACGGCTTCGGTGAGTTCGTCCATCGCGGCGCCGACGGTGGCCGCGAACAGGCCTTCCTTGCTGCCGAAGTGCCCGTAAACGCGCTCCTTGTTGACCCCGGCGAGCTCCGCGATGCGGTCGACGCGGGCTCCGGCCACACCAAAGGCGGCGAACTCTTGCCGAGCAGCTCCCAAGAGCTTTTGCTTCGTGACTGCTGTGTCCCGTGCCATGACCCCACACTACCAACTAGCCAACCAACCAGTTGGCCCGCATTGACATCCAACTAGTTGGTTGGTTCCATGTCGCCATGCCCCCTGCGACGACGCCACTGACCGAGACCAAACCATCCAAAACCGCACCCGAGTCGGCCTCCTTCCTCAGGACTGTGCCGGCCCTGTGCGCGGTGGGCGTGCTGATCGTCGGCCAGCTCTACACCGCGCTTCCGGTGCTCGGCCTGTTAGCCGACTCGTGGTCCACCACAACGGCCGCCGCAGGCTGGACGACAACAGCCTTCGGCTTCGGATACGCCGCCGGCTTCCTCTTCTGGGGCCCGCTGTCGGACCGCTACGGTCGCCGGAACCTGATCGTCCTGGGCCTGCTCGTCACCGCGCTCACCACAGCCGCCGTGGCCACCGCACCCAACCTGGCGGTGGGCTGCACCATCCGCGTCGTACAAGGACTGAGCGCGGCCACTTTCGCGCCCCCCGCCTTCGCGTACATCGCCGAGCGCATAGAGCCCACCCGGCGCGTGGCGGCCATGACGTGGCTGACGAGCTCGTTCCTCTCCGCGGGAGTGCTGGGCCAGGTGTACGCGCAGTCGATAGCTGACGCCACCGGCTGGCGAACAGTGTTCCTGACCTGCGCGGCCGCAATGACCGGCGGCGCGCTGCTGCTGCACAAATTGCTGGAGCGAGAAGACCCCTCACCCCCCACCCCCTCGACCACCTCCGTGACCGCCTACCGCGAGATGGCCAGACTCCTCACCAAGCCATCCATGGCCCTCCTCCTACTGACAACGGCCACGCTGCTGTGCGGCTTCGTAGCCGTCTACACGGCCCTGCAAGTGGCAGGCCCCGCAGCTCTCTCCGGCCACCCGGACAAGATGCTCCTCCTACGCGCCAGCTCGCTGCCCGCCATGCTGCTGGTGCCGCTGATCACCCCGTACCTGGTCCGACTCCACGCCGCGCACCGGGTGGTGGGCGCCCTTCTACTGGCCGCCATGGTCAGCGCCGCAACGGCGCTCCTCTCACACGACGTCAACGTCGTACTACTGGCCGCGCTGCTGTTCGTTTTCGTCTTCGCGATCGCGGTGACGGCGCCCGCGCTGGTAGAAGCAATTACCAAACACGCACCCGAAGCCCGCGGCACAGCGGTAGCCCTCTACACCTTCGCCCTCTTCACAGGCGCCAGCACCGGCCCGCACCTGACAACAGCCGCAGGCACCTACTCCACCGCCTTCACACTCACCGCCGCCGTACTGACCACGGGCGCGCTGCTAGCGGCCCTGGGCCAACGAGTACGCACCTGACGCCGCAAGCCCGCACAACCAACCGACCAGGACACCCAGGTCCGTCGCCACGTACTTCGCCACCAGGTACGCGAGCCACTCCAGCGCCTGCGCCCCCACCACTCACACGCAATCAGTGATGGGGAACGACAAAGAGCCGGACCCAGTGGGACTGGGTCCGGCTCTTGAAGTCTGGCACTTCCGCAGGTCAGCGGGTGTTTCACGCTGGTCCGGCTTCTGTGCCCCCGGCAGTCAGCCTCGCGGTCCCGTGTATGTCCCGCGAAAACGAAATGCCCTATACAGCCCCCAATATCCCATGGGTATGGCCTTCGGGGCGTGCCGCCGAGCCTTCGTTCCTTGGTCGCTGCCCTCGGCGTCCGGTGCGAGAGTGGTGGGGCAGGCTGCCAGCTGTCCGGCGGGTCTTGTTTGTAGGTGCGGTGAAGGTAGGTCCGGCGTTTGGCGTCCCGATCGCGTGTACGCGCCTGGCGGGCGCGCACTGGCTCTTCGCTGGATTCCGTAGCCATGACAACGCTGTGGCCGGCACGGACACGCTGCTTGACCAAGGCATACAGCTGCCCCTGGTGGTTCCGGCGAGCCTGTGCTTGACCAAGTCACTGAGCTCTTTCAGCGCGACCTCTGATCGGGGGACGACGTAGGTGTCCGCAACGGACAAGCGCCACTGCCTTTGAGGGAGGTGTTCGACGCCTCAACTTACCAGCGCAGGAGCCTGTGTTGATGGCCAGGCTGCGCAGGGTGGCCATGCTCTCCGGGCCGTGCCCGCTGCGGACCTGCGAGGCGTCCTCCGCGAAGGTGGTGTCGCGGGCGAAGTGCATTTGGTTCTCGATCACCCATTGCAGGACGGTTCTACGGCGTCCGGCTAGAGTCGAGGGGCTGTTCGAACGGGGAAGCAGGTGGCAATTGTGCTGTTGGAGGACGTAGGGGGCCCGAACCTGGCGCTGCCCCAAGTGCAGTCCGTACTGGGTGAGTTCCGCAGGTCTCTGGTGCTGGTGCCGATCCGGGACGGCGGGATCCTCACAGGTGACCAGGCCGGTCTGCGCTGGGTCTTCGCGTTCACGGACACGGACACGTTGACGGCTTTCGCGCAGGCGCGTGGTGAGGGCGGTCGGTGGGAGTTCCGGCGTGTGTACGGTGCTCGCCTCCTGGACGAGACCCTCGCGGAGATCGGAGTGCCGTGTGGAGTCGCGGTGGATGTGGGCAGTGAAGGGGCGTTCCTGCTGCCTCCGGCGCAGGGCATCGTGCCCGATCACGTGGCGGTGGCTGAGGGCTCGGACCAGGAGGCGCCGTCGTGAGCGGCTACACGTTCGATCCCGAGTCGGCCCGGCAGGTCGAGCGCGGCTTGACCGCTGCGATCAACGAGCTGGAGGAGACGGGCTACTTCTCGATTACCGCGCAGCAGGGGCACGGTTTCCAGTCCCTGAGCATGTCGGGGTTGGAAATGGGTTCAGGCGAACTGGCGGATGCGTTCGGTCAGTTCTGCGACCGCTGGGCGCTAGCCATTCATTCGAAAATGCAGGACGCGAACGACATCGCACGAAAGCTCGGCCTGTCGGCGGGTCTGTACCACGAGCAGGAGGAGTACGTGGTCGGCGCCCTGAAGGAGACCGCGGTCACGGCTGGCTCGTACAACCCGCAGCAGGGCATTGCCGAGGGGGACAAGGCGGCGGACAAGTCGTGGGGCGAGGTGTGGGACACCGTACGGCCACGGGTGCCGGAGGTGGACACCTCGCAGCCGGACTGGGACGCGATGGGTGACCAGTGGCAGCAGGTCGGCGAGGACTTCACCACCTCTCCGTGGCAGGACGTGACGGGCCCGGCCGGGCAGGACCGCAGTGACTGGCAGTGGGACGGACCGCCGCCCGAGAACGACCATCAGGGCAGCCAGGAGAATCAGACGGGCAACGGGGGGAATTAGACCGTGGGACTGGGGGGTTTCATCAACGACGTCACCGGCGCGGCCAAGGACGGCCTCGAGGCGGTGGGCGACGGTGTCGAATGGGTCGGTGACAAGACCGCCGACGGTCTCGACGCCGTGGGACTGGATGGCGCGGCCGAGGGCGTACGGGACGCATCCGAGTGGACGGCGGACAAGCTCGGCGCGGACGTCGCCGAACGGCAGCTCGGCGAGACCGAGGATCCGAAAGAGATCATCCACGGTGACGTGGAGAAGCTGACGGACCGGGCGGAGCATCTGCGGGACTTCTACAAGGCGTTCGACCGGCTGGGCATGGGGATGAAGGGCCTGGACGTCCACGGCTGGGAGGGCGAGGCAGGGGACGCGTTCCGCGCCGAGTTCGAGCCGCAGCCGAAGTTCTGGCTGTCCGCCGCCGATGCGTGCGAGGAAGCGGCGAAGGCGCTCGTGGCATACGCCTCCACTGTGCAGTGGGCCCAGGGCCAGGCCAGAGAAGCCGTCGCGATCTTCAAACGGGCCAAGGCGGCGTCAGACAGGGCCGTGGCCGATTACAACGCGACGGCGGATGAATGGAACCGGAGGAACGAGGCCGGGCAAGACCCCGGCCCCCGTCCCGCCCCGTTCCAGGATCCGGGTAAGTCCGGTCTGGAGCTGGCACAGCACATGGTGGCCGAGGCCCGCCACCAGCGGGATGACACCGCCCGCCGGACCAAGGACACAATGATGGGCCTGGTGCGGCTGGCGCCGGAGCCGCCCGGCGGCTGGGACCTGGTCACGTCCATGGGCCGGGACATGGTCGAGGGCATGGCACTCAACAGCATTCACTTCACCGGCGGTGCCCTCAAGGCCGTCGGCGAGACGGTCGGCCTGGTGCGGATGCTCAACCCCAATGACCCGTACAACCTGACCCACCCCGGCCAGTACCTCCAGAACGTCAACGGCGTCCTCACCAGCCTGGCCTCCACCGTCGCCCACCCGGAACGTCTGGTGGGCATCGTGAAGAACCAGAACTGGCGCGACCCCGCCGAAGCCCTCGCCAGCATCGCCGTCGACCTCGTCGGCGGCAAAGGCGCGGGCGGTTCCGTCAAGGGCGGGCTGAAGGCCGGCTTGAAGGGGGCGGGCAAGGAGGCCATCGAGCAGGGGGCGAAGGAAGCCGCCCGCAAGTCCGTGAAGGAACGTCTCAGCGACCTGGCGCGGGACTTGAACTGCAAGGTTCTGCGGAACGAGCCGGTCGACATGGCCACCGGGCGCATGGTGCTGGCGCAGACCGACATCACCCTCCCCGGCACCCTCCCGCTGGAGTTCATCCGCACTTTCGAGTCCGCATACCGCAACGGCGGCTGGTTCGGGCCCGCCTGGGCCTCCACCATCGACGAACGCCTTGAGATCGACTCCGAAGGCGTCATCCACGTCGCCGCCGACGGCAGCGTCCGCGCATACCCACATCCGGCTCCGGGCCTACCCGTGACGCCGTCGCAGGGGGTTCGATGGTCACTGGAGCGGAACCCCGACGGCTCCTATGCGCTCACCGATCCCGTCACGCGCACCACCCGCACCTTCGAGCCGCCGCCCGGCACCGACCCCGGAGGGGACGGCATCGCGAGCCTGACCTCCATATCCGACCGCCTCGGAAACTGGATCTCCGTCGAATGGGTCCTCGGCCGCCCTCACTCCATGACCCACTCCGGCGGCTACGAACTCCATTTCACCTGCGATGCCGGCCGCATCACCCGTCTCTCACTCTCCACACCCGACGGACTGATACGGCTGCGCACTTACGCGTACTCCGATCAAGGCTTCCTCACCTCCATAGCCGACTCGGAAGACCGCGCCACCCAATACCAGGTCGACCAGCGGGGCCGCATCGTCGCCTGGACCGACAGCAACGGACGCTCGTTCTCGTACACCTACGACGACGAGGACCGGTGCGTCCATCACGAGGGCGAGGCCGGACATCTGCGGGCCCGTTTCGAGTACGGACTGGACAGCCCTGAGCCGAGATGCACCACGACGCGCGTCACCGACTCCCTCGGCCACATCTCCCTGTTCACCGTCGACTCCCAACTGAGGATCGTCGCCGAGACCGACCGCTCGGGGCGGACCACCCGTACGACGTACGACGACCAGCACCGCCCCCTGACCGTCACCGACCCCCTCGGTGCCACGACCAGCTACACCTACGACGACCTGGGCCGGCTCCTGAGCCTCAAGCGCCCCGACGACACCACCGCCTCCCTCACGTACGACGAGGTCGGCAACCTGGTCGAGACGCGGGAACCGGGCGGGGCTGTCACCCGCCGCGTGTACGACGAGGCAGGACGACTGACCAGCACGGTACGGTCGGACGGCACCGCCATTGCCCTGGCGTACGACGAGCAAGGCCACCTGGCAGCGGTCACCGACCCGCTGGGCCGGACAACGCGCGTCGACAGCAACGCCGCCGGGCTGCCGCTCAGAGTGACCGACCCGCTGGGCGCCACGATCACGTACGGGCGCGACGCATTCGGCCGCCCGGTCACGGTGACCGACCCGCTGGGCAACGTCACCCATATGAGCTGGACGGTGGACGGCAAGCTCGCCCGACGCACCGGCCCGGACGGAGCCGTCGAGTCCCTGGAGTGGGACGGCGAAGGGAACCTGATCCGCCATACCGATCCCGTCGGCGCCGTCACGGAGTACGAGTACACGCATTTCGACCTTCTCGAAGCCCGCACCGAACCGGACGGCACCCGGCAGGAGTTCCGCTACGACACCGAACTCCGGATGCGCCAGGTCATTAACCCCCAGGGCCTGACCTGGGGCTATGAGTACGACCCCAGCGGCCTCGTCACCACCGAACGCGACTTCGACGGCCGCCTCCTTGTCTACGCCCACGACGAAGCCGGGCGCCTGCGGCAGCGGGCGAACTCCATGGGCCAGACCGTCTCCTACAAACGGGACCTACTCGGCCGCGTCACCGTCAAGAACGCCGACGGCGATGAAACCCACTACACCTACGATCTCGCAGGCCGCCTCGTCGCCGCCGCGACACCGGAGTCCGAACTCGTCCTGCAGCGCGACCGCATGGGCAGGCCGCGTACCGAGATGTACGAAGGCCGCATCCTCACCCTGGACCGCGACGCGCTCGGCCGACCGGTGCGCCGGATCACTCCGACCGGCGCTGTCACGACCTACGCATACGACGCCGCAGGCAACCGCGTGGGCCTCGGCATCGACGGCCACACCCTCGACTTCGCCTTCGACGCCGCCGGACGTGAAACCAGGCGCCATGTCGACACGGCGCTGACCTGGGCCAACCAGTGGGACCCCGCCGGACGCCTCCTCACCCGGACCGTCACCGCGGACGGCGTCACCGGCGACCCACGCGCCGCGATGTACCGGCACAGCGGCGGTGCGGTGGTGCAGGACCAGGCGTACGAGTACCGGACCGACGGCTGCCTCACCGGCGTAACCGACCGTCTCAACGGCACCCGGCGCTTCCGCCTCGACCGCGCCGGCCGCGTCACACAGGTCACCGGCGAGGGCTGGACCGAGACCTATGCGTACGACACCGCGGGCAACCTGACCCAGGCCACCTGGCCCACGTCCCACGGCGAGTCGGCAGTCGGTGAGCGTGAGTTCAACGGTACCCGGCTGCACAAGGCAGGCCGGTGGACATACGTCCACGACGAGGCCGGCCGTGTCATCGAACGCCGCAAGACCCGCCTCTCCCGCAAACCCGACGTCTGGCGCTACACATGGGACGCCGAGGACCACCTCACCACCTGCACCACCCCCGACGGCATCACCTGGCGTTACCACTACGACCCCCTCGGCCGTCGCACCGCCAAACAGCGGGTCGACGCCGACGGCAACGTGGCCGAGGAGACCGTCTTCACCTGGGACGGCATCCAGGTCATCGAACAGACCACCACGACGCATGCCGGAGCCCCGTCGGTCGCGCTGACGTGGGACTACGACGGCGTCGCTCCCGTCGTCCAGGCCGAGCGAGCTCTGGACCCCGAAACCCAGCAGGCCGTCGACGCCCGCTTCTTCGCCATCATCACCGACTTGGTCGGCACCCCCACCGAACTGGTTACCCCCGACGGCGACCTCGCCTGGCGGACCCGCAGCACCCTCTGGGGCACCACCGCCGTGGCTCGCGGTGCCACCGCCCACACCCCCCTGCGCCACCCCGGCCAGTACGCGGACCCGGAGACCGGCCTCCACTACAACCTCTTCCGCCACTACGACCCCGCCACCGCGCGTTATACCAGCCCGGACCCCCTCGGCCTCGCGCCTGCCGCCAACCCTGTGGCGTGGGTCCACAATCCCCACACGTGGGCGGACCCGTCCGGTCTCGCTGGCTGTGAGGTCGCTTACGGCAGGACAGCGGGTGAGGGCGAGAACCTCAAACGGTGGGCCAAAGTCGGCGACGACGACTGGCAGTTCAACACCGGACACGGCTATGACCGTGAGCACACAGGGCCCGGCGGGGTGAAGAACGACCTACGGAGCACTGGCCTGTCCGCGGACCAGATTGAGAAGTCGATCGTCAGGGATGTATACGATTTCATCAAGGGCGGAGGAAGCGTTCCGCAACCTGGTCCCGGCGTTCGACCCCTGGAGGGGGCTGTTGACGTAGACGGGCACAGCATCGGATATCGCGTGTCGCAGACGCCCGACGGTACATACCGGGTTGCGACCTACTGGTTGAACCCATAACGGAAGGCTGACTGTGCCTGAACTGACGCAACTCATGTCACAGGTCTCCACGGGCGGGGTGAATGGCGGCGCCATGGGAATCCCCGTCGAGGTCCAGCAATTTATCGAGAAGCTAACTTTCGCGGATCCTCAGGATATCTGGGAGTCGCTGCAGGAATCCCTGGCCGAAGACTGGATGGCACTCCCGGTCTGGGCACGCAACCTGGCCTTCCGCCTGCTGTGCCTACAGCGGCCTGACGACGCCGAAATCCTAGGGCAAGCCGGATCGGATCTCCTGAGTTTCGGCCCCGACTGGGATGAGTTCGCCGAGAAATTGCTGGCTCGATCCGAGGCGCTGAAGGTAAGGAAGAAGGAGTGAGCTCATTGAGGTTCTGGGGCGGGAATTGGGTAGATGCTGCTCAATTCTGCACTTGCCCTGGTTGGTGTCGAGTTCGTTCGCGCTCAGATTCACTATAAGTACTCGGCCGTGGATCGTGGACGACGACTTGTGGGCGCTGATCGAGCCGCTGCTGCCGGCCTGGCCGGAGCGGTCGCCGGGGCCTCGGCCGGTGCCGGACCGGCTGTGCCTGCAGGGCATCCTGTATGTCCTGCACAACGACATAGCCTGGCAACTGCTGCCGCTGGAGCTGGGGTTCGGCTCCGGGCAGACCTGCTGGCGCCGCCTGGAGCGGTGGCAGCAGGCCGGTGTCTTCGACCAGTTGCATCGGATCTTGCTCGCCGAGCTGAACGCGGCGGGTGAGCTCGACTGGTCCAGGGCGTGTGTGGACGGCTCCCACATCCGCGCGAAAAAGGGGTGCTGACACCGGTCCGTCGCCGGTCGACCGCCGCAAGACGGGCAGCAAACACCACCTGATCTGCGACGGACGTGGCACCCCGCTCAAGGTCATCACCACCGCGGCGAACGTCAACGACGTCACCCAGACTCTCGCCCTGGTCGACGGCATCCCGCCCGTCGCCGGCCGCCGCGGCCGTCCCCGCCGCCGTCCCGAGGCCCTGCTCGGCGACAAGGGCTACGACTCCAACCCCAACCGCGACGAGCTGCGCAGACGCCGGATCCTGCCCGTCATCTCCCGCAAGGGCACCCCGAACATCCAGGGCATGGGCAAGCTCCGCTACGTCGTCGAGCAGACCTTCGCCCTGCTCCACCAGTTCAAACGGCTCGCCGTGCGATGGGAACGCCGAACCGGACTCCACGACGCGTTCGTATCCCTCGCCTGCAGCCTCATCTGCTGGAGGCGACTCAAGAAGCACCGATCATGATCGTGTTACGAGCTCTAAAGGCCACGTTTGGGCCTTAGAGCGGCGGCTACTGCCATGGTTCAGATCGGAATGGCTCCGCGGTTGGTGGCCCTGTTGTGGGGAGCGCCGAAGGGGATCGGTACCGCGGGCGAGAGTCGATGCTTAGACCTTGATGACGGTGATGCGAGAGCCGCACAGGGTGGTTAGATCCTCGGGGTCTGAGGTGAGAACCGTCGTCGGACTGGGGGCGGCGAGGGCGGTGGCGCTGAGCATGGCGTCGATGGCGTACTTGTGGCCGTGCAGGCCGGCGTCGGCGAGGAGGGCGGCCGCGTGGCGGGCGATGGGTTCGGTGACCGGTTCGACGACGAGGCGGGAGAGGGTCCACTCCAGGGCCGGGCGGTTGATCCGCGGGTGGACGACTTCCACCAGAGTGGCTGCGGAGGTGATCACGCGTAGGTCGTCGGCGCGGGCGAGGGCGAGCCAGGCGGTGACGGTCCGGTCGCGGAGGACGGCCTTGGCCAGTCCCTCGCTGTCCAGCACGAGTGTGCCGCCGGGGATGGCGGGGGAGCGGCTCACGCGGCGTTCGCTCCGCCCGCCGCCTGGTTGTCGCGGGCCTGGTGGAGCTGGTCGCGCAGTGCCTGGATCTCCTCGTCGGTGACAGGCCCGTGTTCGGCTTCGGCGACGGTGATGAGTTCGTTGAGGTTGTCGCGCTCGATCTGGCGGGCGACGGCTGCGGCGACGTACGCGGACAGGCCGGAGGGGCCGCTGCGGGCCTTGGCGGCTTCGGCGATGTCGCGTGGCATGGTGATCGAGTACTTTCCGGTAGGGTCGCTCATGCTACCTATCCTACCGCCCATCTCCCCGGTTGGCGTGTGCGGGACTCAAGCCCGTTCAGGCGAGGCGGGGCGGGTACTGGCCGGCCGGTGATCCGTCCCTGTGGGAGTCCTCGGACGAACCGGTGCAACGGCCGGGCCCATGCCGTGCTCGCCGCCGGTCGCGCGCGCAGGGCAGCCGCCGAGGTATACGGGCCCGCGACAAATGGACTACGCCGGCTACTTGTCCGGGCGCGGGCCGGCACTGGCGTAGTAGAAGGCTCGTGCCTGCTTGACGCGGTCCCGGGAGGCGCCATGCTCCGCTCCCTCGACGTTCAGCGGCGGGTGCAGCTGGGAGATCAGTTCCGTCTCCAGCGGGACCGGGTCGGGGCGCTTGGTCCACGTGAGGGTGAGCTGCCGGTGCATCCAGTGGATAAGGCGCTGCTCGTCCTCGGGGATCAGGACGACGCGGTTGGTCCAGGTGGTGCGGTAGCTCTCGGCGGGCATGAGGAGTCCGGCCAGGGTCCGGCGCAGGGTGGACCGTCCGGAGCCCCTCAGGTGGTTCGAGACGACGTGGGCCCGCAGCCGGCCGGCCTTGCACAGGTAGAGCAGTCGCCGTCCGGCATCGCCGGTGTTGACTGGTCCGGGGAAGGAGGTCAGGACCTCGGGCGGCGCCCACCAGGCGTACACCCGTGCGGTTGTGGGCAGGGCGCTAGCCGCGCGCCCGGAGGTCTGGGGTGCGGAGAGCAGATCGGCTGTGGCCCCGCTGAACGGTCGCGTCGTCGAGCATGGGCGCACCCTAGGCGCGACGGAGCGGCTCTGTCGTCGCCTACGGCATCACCCCGCAGCTTGATCCGACAGGCTGCTCAGGGGGCGTGCTCACCTGCGGGTTCATCTCGTTGGCGCGGGTAGCAGGCGTGGTGCGCCACTCAGGACCAAGACCCCGGCGGTTTACGGCCGGTGGTGGATTTCCGTTGCTCAGCCCGCGCGCGAGTGTCCGCCCTTCAACTGCTGCACCATGTCGATGAACACTCCCACGGCATCATGGAGCAGCCGTATCCCCTAGCGGCAGGTGAGCTTCAGGATGACAATGCGGCTGTTGCGAGCTGCTGTCATATCATCGACGCAGCGTAGCCAGGGGGAAGCGAATGACGTACAAGCTGGGCGGGTCGGTCACCTTGAGCAGGGAGCCCGGAGCCACACCGGTGACGGGGGAGACCTGCACTGGAGAGTCCTCCAGTGGGATCAGGACAGAGTGGCGTCTCACCATCGAGGGGCATCCCGACCTGCTCCTCCATGACACCGAGTGGCGAACGGCAGAGCGCGACATAGTCACGGCCCGGCCGCTGCAGGTACCGAAGATGCCGAAGCCCCTGTCGGCTCTTCTTGGCAGGAAACGATCAGGCGTACGACACCTGACAGAACGCGGGCGCCTTCATCTGCTGATGGCGGTCTGCCTCATTCTTCCCGACAAGGAGGGGTGGCCGAGGCAGAAGTGGTGTACGGCCGATCAGTTGCTCGACGTCTGCGGGGCCGAGCTTCTCAACGCCGTCCATGGCCACGGTGTCAGCAGGATCGACACCAGAGAGGCGATCCTCCGGGAGGAAGGGCGGCAGAGGAACCGGTTATGCGCGCTTGTTGGCCCCGCAAATGAGGTGGCCCCCGTCGCGCTGCATGCGATCACGCATGTCGTGCCCACTCTCAAGCACGTGGGGTGGCTCTGACCAAGCAGCTAGGTAACCGACTCCGCCCTGGTCCCGGGCGTGGTCGAGGAAATCCCGCGCGTGCCGGGGCGGAACGGCGGAGACATACCGCGCTATGCCCGTACCGACATCGAGGCTGGGGGCGTGACGATCCAGGCTGGCGATCTCGTCATGCTGGACAGCGGCGCCGCCACACGATGCCTCCGTCTTCCATGCCCCGGACCGCATAGACGCCACCTGTACGACGCCCCAACCCCTGAGCTTCGGTCGCGGTGCGCTATTTGCATCGGCGCCCCTGGCCGTATGCAACTCCAGATCGCCTTCTCTCATCTCGTCAACGCACTGTCCCCAGATGCGCCTCGCTGTGCCGGTCGAGGAACTGCGCCTGCGGCCCGACATCCTGACCGGCGGCTTGGACGCAGGACCCGTCACCTGGTGAGCGATGTGGCAGGAGCAGGCAGCATGCAGGGTGACGGGCCGGGGCCGCCAGCATCAGATCAGTAGCGTCCACGCGAAAAGAGTGACGACCCACCAGACCGCTTACGTTTCCGTGTGGCCTCAGCCGCATTCAGGCAGGTCAGAAGCGGTTCTCGGTGCGAAGACGACGTTGCTCGCCAGATCCGTGCCAGGGTCGGAATTTTGTCACAGTATTGCTGCCGAGTGTCTCGCGAAGTGGCTTTGACCTGCGGAAATCCGTGAACAGAGAAGGCTGGCCAGATTGTTCGGGGCGCTACGGGGCTTCAAAAGAGCAACGGTCGGGAGACCGTGTGCGTCTTGGCGTGAACGCAAAAACTCCCAACCTGTATTTCTGCAGGTCAGGAGTCTTTCCCGGAGTGCCCCCGGCAGGATTCGAACCTGCGCACACGGCTCCGGAGGCCGTTGCTCTATCCCCTGAGCTACGGGGGCGTACCGCCGTGGTTAACCGGCGACGGGTTGAACACTACCAGCTCCGGCCGGGTGTCCATGAACAGGTTTTGCGGGCTCCCGGCGTCCCTCTCCCGGGGTGGAAGTCGCCAAAAGCCGGACGCGGCGGTCCGGCGCAACCTACTCTCGAGTTGTGCCAGGCGTGTCCGGCCGCGTGCTTGTTGTGGACGACAACAAGGTCATCCGGCAGTTGATCAGGGTCAATCTCGAGCTGGAGGGCTTCGAGGTGGTGACCGCGGCCGACGGTGCCGAGGCTCTGGACATCGTTCACCGGGTCTGCCCCGATCTCGTGACGCTGGATGTCGTGATGCCCCGGCTCGACGGGTTGCGTACGGCCGCCCGGCTCCGAGAGGATCCGCGGACCAGTCGGCTGCCCGTCGCGATCATCAGTGCCTGCACGCAGTACGAGGTGGAGAGCGGCCTCGCCGTAGGCGTCGACGCCTTCCTCTCCAAGCCCTTCGAGCCCGCCGAGCTGGTCAGGCTCGTACGGCAGTTGATGCACCGGGAGGGCCCGCCGGCTGCTGACGGCAGGCATGAAGCCGGGCAGGCGGGGCGTACGGTCGGCTGAGGTGACCGCCGACCCCTTGGTGCCCGGATGGCGAAACCGGTTCGCGTGGTGACCCCCCTCCTCCCATACGCTGGTCCCGTGACCCCCGCAGAGCTCTCCCGTACCGTGCTGCGCGCCGTGCGTCGCGCCGTGGACGAGGACGTGCTGCGGGCGCCGGTGCCGGATCGCGCTGTCGTCGAGCGGCCGCGGCCCGGCGGCCGCGGCGATTACGCCACCAACGTCGCCCTCAAGCTCGCCGGCCCCGCCGGCCGCCCCGCCCACGAGGTGGCCGAGATTTTGCGGGCCGTGCTGATGGAGATGGGAGTGGGGGAGGGGGGCATTGTTGACGTCGAGGTCACCGGGCCCGGGTTCCTGAACCTCACGCTCGCCGAGGACGCTCACGCTTCCGTCGTACGTACCGTCCTCTCCCAGGGGCATGCCTACGGGCACGGCCGCGCGCTCGCCGGTGACGTCGTCCGGGTGGGCAGCGGGCCCCACGCCGACGCCGTGGCCCGGCTCGTCCATGCCCAGGGCGGGACCGTCGTGCGTACGAGTGCGACTGATGTCCCGGGGGCCGACCTTGGCGACCTTGGCGACCTTGAGGCTCTCCGCGCCCGGCTCGGGCGCGACGGCGCCACGTGGCGGCTGCTCTGGCCCACCGCGACCGCCGCCCCCGACGACCTCCTCGTGCAGCGCGAGACCAACCCCCTCTTCCGGGTGCGGTACGCCCACGCCCGTTGCCGCGCCCTGGTCCGCAATGCCACCGCACTTGGGTTCATGGGGGATGGAGACGGGCGAGTGGGAGTGCGAGAGGGGTGCGGGGTGGCTCGGGTCCTTGCCGACTACCCCGGCATCCTTGAAGCCGCTGCCCGCCATCGCGCGCCCGACCGGCTCGCCCGGCACCTCGACATGGCGGCGGAGGCATTCTTCCGCTTCCACGACACCCACCCCGTCCTTCCCCTGGGCGACGAGAAACCCTCGGTCGCCCACCGTTCCCGGCTGGCCCTCGCCGAGGCCACCGGGACGGTGCTCGCCGGCGGCCTGTCCTTGCTCGGCGTCAGCGCCCCCGAACATCTGTGAGAGAGACAGAAGAGACATGAGCCGTTCCGCACACCCCGCCGGGCCCCGCCACGCCGACGTCTACCCCGAGGGGCACTACACCGCCCCCGCCGCCGACCTCAACGTCCTCGACGAGAAGGTCTGGGCGCGGACTGTACGGCGTAACAGCGACGGTGTCGTTTCCGTCGGTGGCATCGAAGTGACCCGCCTCGCCGAGGAGTTCGGCACGCCCGCCTACTTCCTCGACGAGAGCGACTTCCGCGCCCGCTGCCGCGCCTGGGCCGACGCCTTCGGGCCGGACGCCGATGTGTTCTACGCCGGCAAGGCCTTCCTCTCGCGGGCCGTCGTCCGCTGGCTTCAGGAGGAGGGGCTGAATCTCGACGTCTGCTCCGGTGGGGAGCTCACCACCGCGCTCGACGCCGGGATGCCCGCCGACCGCATCGCCTTCCACGGCAACAACAAGTCCGTGGAGGAGATCGAGAGGGCCGTGCGCCTGGGTGTCGGGCGGATCGTGCTCGACTCCTTCCAGGAGATCGTCCGTGTCGCGCACATCGCGCAGAGCATGGGCCGCCGGCAGCGCGTCCAGATCCGCGTGACGGTGGGTGTCGAGGCGCACACTCACGAGTTCATCGCCACCGCCCACGAGGACCAGAAGTTCGGGATCGCGCTCGCCGACGGGCAGGCGGCCGAAGCGGTACGGCGTGCCCTGCGGCTCGACGGGATCGAGCTCATCGGCATTCACTCCCACATCGGCTCGCAGATCTTCGACATGGCCGGTTTTGAGGTTTCCGCGCGGCGCGTGGTGCAGCTGCTGGCCGAGGTACGCGACGAGCACGGCGTCGAGCTGCCCGAGATCGACCTCGGCGGCGGGCTCGGCATCGCGTACACCTCCGAGGACGACCCCAGCGAGCCGCACCAGATCGCCAAGGCGCTCAACGAGATCGTCACCAGGGAGTGCGAGGCGCATGGGCTGGCCACCCCCCGCATCTCCGTCGAGCCCGGTCGCGCCATCGTCGGGCCCACCGCCTTCACCCTCTACGAGGTCGGGACGATCAAGCCGCTGGAGGGGCTGCGTACGTACGTGAGCGTGGACGGCGGCATGTCGGACAACATCCGCACCGCGCTGTACGACGCCGAATACAGCGTGGCGCTGGTTTCGCGCGCCTCGGACGCCGAGCCCATGCTCGTCCGTGTCGTCGGCAAGCACTGTGAGAGTGGCGACATTGTCGTACGCGACGCGTTCCTGCCTGCCGATCTCGCGCCCGGTGATCTCATCGCCGTGCCTGCGACTGGTGCGTACTGCCGGTCCATGGCCAGCAACTACAACCACTCGCTGCGGCCGCCCGTCGTCGCCGTCAATGACGGCCAGGCGCGCGTGATCGTCCGGCGTGAGACGGAGGAAGATCTCCTGCGTCTCGATGTCGGTTAATGAAATAGATGTCTCGCAATCTGGACCGGGGATAGAAACTCCCGTCCGGTGAGTGAGACTGGTTCACACTCAAGCTGAGAAGGAAACGAGGTCGGATGATGCGTACGCGTCCGCTGAAGGTGGCGCTGCTGGGCTGTGGTGTGGTCGGCTCAGAGGTGGCGCGCATCATGACGACGCACGCCGACGACCTCGCCGCCCGCATCGGGGCCCCGGTCGAGCTCGCCGGGGTCGCGGTCCGCCGCCCCTCCAAGGTTCGCGAGGGCATCGACCCCGCCCTGATCACGACCGACGCGACCGCCCTGGTCAAACGGGGCGACATCGACGTCGTCATCGAGGTCATCGGCGGCATCGAGCCGGCCCGCACCCTCATCACCACCGCGTTCGAGCACGGCGCGTCCGTCGTCTCCGCGAACAAGGCACTGCTCGCGGAGGACGGCGCGGCCCTGCACGCCGCCGCCGAGGAGCATGGGCGCGATCTGTACTACGAGGCCGCCGTCGCCGGTGCGATTCCGCTCGTACGGCCGCTGCGCGAGTCGCTGGCCGGGGACAAGGTCAATCGCGTTCTCGGGATCGTCAACGGCACTACCAACTTCATCCTCGACAAGATGGACACGAGCGGAGCCGGTTACTCCGAGGCGCTCGACGAGGCCACCGCCCTCGGGTACGCCGAGGCCGACCCCACCGCCGACGTCGAGGGCTTCGACGCCGCCGCCAAGGCCGCCATCCTGGCCGGCATCGCCTTCCACACCCGCGTGCGGATCGGCGACGTACACCGGGAAGGGCTGACCGAGGTCACAGCCGCGGACATCGCTTCCGCGAAGCGCATGGGCTGCACCGTCAAGCTCCTCGCCATCTGCGAGCGCGCCGCCGACGGCCAGTCCGTCACCGCGCGCGTCCACCCGGCGATGATCCCGCTGACGCACCCGCTGGCCTCGGTCCGCGAGGCGTACAACGCGGTCTTCATCGAGGCCGAGGCGGCCGGGCAGCTGATGTTCTACGGTCCGGGTGCGGGCGGCGCTCCGACCGCCTCCGCCGTGCTTGGCGACCTTGTGGCCGTCTGCCGGAATCTCGTAGCCGAGACCACCGGGCCCGGTGAGTCGGCGTACACCCAGCTTCCTGTCAGCTCCATGGGCGAGGTCGTCACGCGGTACCACATCAGCCTCGATGTGGCCGACAAACCGGGCGTTCTCGCCCAGGTCGCGACGATCTTCGCCGAGCATGGTGTCTCCATCGACACCGTGCGCCAGCAGAGCCGGCAGGACGGAGGCGGCGAGGCATCCCTCGTCGTCGTCACCCACCGCGCGCCCGACGCCGCCCTTTCGGGGACCGTCGAGGCGCTGCGCAAGCTCGACACCGTGCGCGGTGTCGCCAGCATCATGCGTGTTGAAGGGGAGTAAGGACCCATGACCAGCATCGGCACCCACCAGTGGCGCGGCATCATCGAGGAGTACCGGGACCGTCTTCCGGTGACGGAGACGACGCCGGTCGTCACGCTCGGCGAGGGTGGCACGCCGCTCGTACTGGCGCAGGTCCTCTCCGAGCGCACGGGCTGCGAGGTGTACCTCAAGGTCGAGGGCGCCAACCCGACCGGGTCCTTCAAGGACCGCGGCATGACGATGGCGATCACCCGCGCCAAGGAGGAGGGCGCGAAGGCCGTCATCTGCGCCTCCACCGGCAACACGTCGGCCTCGGCCGCCGCCTATGCCGTACGCGCCGGGATGGTCTGCGCCGTCCTCGTGCCGCAGGGCAAGATCGCGCTCGGCAAGATGGGACAGGCGCTCGTGCACGGCGCCAAGATCCTCCAGGTCGACGGCAACTTCGACGACTGTCTGACGCTGGCCCGCAGCCTGTCGGACAACTACCCCGTCGCGCTGGTGAATTCGGTGAATCCGGTCCGCATCGAGGGGCAGAAGACCGCCGCCTTCGAGATTGTCGACCGGCTCGGTGACGCCCCGGACATTCACGTACTTCCCGTCGGCAACGCCGGCAACATCACGGCGTACTGGCGCGGGTACCGCGAATACGCGGCCGACAAGATCTCCACGCACAACCCCCGAATGTGGGGCTTCCAGGCCTCCGGCTCGGCGCCGATCGTGCGCGGCGAAGTCGTCAAGGACCCGCACACCGTCGCCACCGCGATTCGCATTGGCAACCCCGCCTCGTGGCAGTACGCCCTTGAGGCCCGGGACGAGTCGGGCGGCTTCATCGATGAGGTGACGGACCGGCAGATCCTGTCCGCCTACCGGCTGTTGGCCGCGCAGGAGGGCGTCTTCGTCGAGCCCGCCTCGGCAGCCAGCGTCGCCGGTCTGCTCAAGGCAGCCGACGAGGGCAAGGTCGACCCGGGCCAGAAGATCGTGTGCACGGTGACCGGAAACGGCCTCAAGGACCCGGACTGGGCGGTGGCCGGAGCGCCGCAGCCCGTCACGGTGCCCGTGGACGCCGCCACGGCCGCGGAGCGCCTCGGCCTCGTGTAGGCGGCGTGGGCAGCCGTGGGCAGCCGTGGGGAGACGTAAAACCCCGTAAGCCCAGACATAGGCGCACAGGATGGCTCGCGACACGCATCGTGCGCCTCCTGTGCGCCCTATGTCGTCACTGAACCTTCCTTCGATAGGCTGTACTGAACCCGCCCCGCCGCATATGCCGCGGTGCTGTTGCCGTCATGGCCTTCGGGTGTTCGTACTTCGTCAAAATCTCGCAGTCCCACAAGGAGAGTCGTCGAGCGATGGCCGGTCCCGCGTTCCGCGCCGCCGCCGTAAGGGTGCGCGTCCCCGCCACCAGCGCAAATCTTGGTCCCGGCTTCGATGCCCTGGGCCTGTCGCTGGGGCTGTACGACGATGTCGTCGTCCGGGTCGCCGACTCCGGGCTGCATGTAGACATCGCTGGTGAGGGCGCCGAGACGCTGCCCCGCGACGAGAGCCATCTGCTCGTACGGTCGCTGCGCACCGCCTTCGACCTGCTCGGCGGACAGCCGCGCGGCCTCGAGGTCGTCTGCGCCAACCGCATCCCGCACGGCCGCGGCCTCGGCTCCTCCTCCGCCGCCATCTGCGCCGGCATCGTCGCCGCGCGCGCCGTGACCATAGGCGGCGACGCGCGCCTCGACGAGGCCGCGCTGCTGGAGCTGGCGACCGAGATCGAGGGGCACCCCGACAACGTCGCCGCCTGCCTGCTCGGCGGCTTCACGCTCGCCTGGACCGACGGGGGAGCGGCCAGGGCGATCAGGATGGACCCCGCGGCTTCCGTCGTTCCGGTGGTCTTCGTCCCCGGAAAGCCGGTGCTGACCGAGACCGCCCGCGGCCTGCTGCCGCGCACCGTCCCCCATGTGGACGCCGCCGCCAACGCCGGCCGCGCCGCCCTGCTCGTAGAGGCCCTGACCAGGCGTCCCGAGCTGCTGCTCGCCGCGACCGAGGACCGACTCCACCAGGACTACCGTGCCCCGGCGATGCCGGAGAGCCTGGCCCTGGTCAACCGACTGCGCGCGGACGGCGTCCCCGCAGTCATCTCCGGCGCGGGCCCCACGGTGCTCGCGCTGGTCGAGGACAGTGCGGCCGACAAGGTCGCACAGCTGGCGGGCGAGGGGTGGGCGGCCAACCGGCTGGCTCTCGACGCCGCCGGAGCGAGTGTTCTGCCGCTCGGAGCGCAGTGACACGCGATTGCCGGTGAACGAGAGGGGGAATATTTGTTGGATCCGGTAGTGTTAATCTCAAGTCTGCACCCGGCGTCCTTGTGGCGCGGTGCACCGTGTCCCCGTTCGGGACCACCATTCTTCCGGGAGCCTCCCCAACTGCCTGAGCAGCCTGCCTGAGCAGTTTCGAGCACGCTCCGGAACCGGTAATGCAAGAGCCGGACCCCCAGCACGTTATTCCTCCGCCATATCCGGCGGACCACCGCCCCGGCACGGTTTACCAAGACCGCAGTCGGACAGCACAACCGGTCGCCGAGCCAGACAGGCCGACGTCCGCTCCAGGGAAGGACCCTTCGTGAGCGACACCACCGATCTGATGGGCGTGACTGCCGACAAGAATGTCGACAACACCGCGTCCGCCGCAGGTGCTGCCACTGGTAGTGCCGCACGGCGCCGCCGCTCCGGCACCGGCCTCGACGGCATGGTCCTGGCCGAGCTGCAGCAGGTCGCGTCCGGCCTCGGCATCAGGGGCACCGCGCGTATGCGCAAGAGCCAGCTGATCGAGGTCATCAAGGAAACGCAGGCCGGCGGCTCTGCCCCGGCGAAGAGCGCCGACACGGCCGGCTCCGCTGCCGAGACCAAGCCGAAGCGCCGCGCCACCTCCAAGGCTCGTACGGGAGACGAGGCCGCTGCGGCCCCGGCCGCCGCGCCCGCCGCCGAGAAGGCTGTGGCCCAGCAGCAGATCGAAATTCCCGGTCAGCCCGCCAGTGACGACCAGCCGGCCGGCGAGCGCCGCCGGCGTCGGGCGACCGCCCAGGCGGGCAGCCCCGACACGGCCGTCGCCACCGAGGTGAAGGCCGAGCCCACGGGCGACGTCAAGACCGAGCCGAGGACCGACACGCAGCCCGAGGCCAAGGCCGAGGCAGCAGTCGACACATCCGAGGGCCGCCGGGGTGACCGCCAGGAGCGCGGTCAGCGCGGCGACCGCCGCGAGCGCGGCGACCGCCAGCGTGACCGCGGCGACCGTGGTGACGGCGCGCGTGGCGACCGCCAGGACCGTGGCGACCGCCGTGACCGTGGCGGCAAGGGCGACGACCAGGGCGGCCAGCGCCAGCAGCGCCAAGGCGGCCAGGGCCAGGGCCAGGGCGGCCCCCAGGGCGCCGGACCGCAGGACGACGACGATTTCGAGGGTGGCCGTCGTGGCCGCCGCGGCCGCTACCGCGACCGCCGGGGCCGTCGTGGCCGCGAGGAGTTCGGCAGCGACGCGCCGCCGGTCTCCGACGACGACGTCCTGATCCCCGTCGCGGGCATCCTGGACATCCTCGACAACTACGCGTTCATTCGTACGTCCGGCTACCTGCCGGGCCCGAACGACGTGTACGTGTCGCTGGCCCAGGTCCGCAAGAACGGCCTGCGCAAGGGTGACCACGTCACCGGCGCCGTCCGCCAGCCCAAGGACGGCGAGCGCCGCGAGAAGTTCAACGCGCTTGTCCGCCTGGACTCTTCGAACGGCATGGCGGCCGATTCCGGCCGCGGGCGCCCGGAGTTCAACAAGCTGACGCCGCTGTACCCGCAGGACCGACTGCGCCTCGAGACCGACCCGGGCGTCCTGACGACCCGGATCATCGACCTCGTCGCGCCGATCGGCAAGGGCCAGCGTGGCCTGATCGTGGCCCCGCCGAAGACCGGTAAGACCATGATCATGCAGGCGATCGCCAACGCGATCACCGTCAACAACCCCGAGTGCCACCTGATGGTCGTCCTCGTCGACGAGCGTCCCGAAGAGGTCACCGACATGCAGCGGTCGGTGAAGGGCGAGGTCATCTCCTCGACCTTCGACCGCCCGGCCGAGGACCACACCACCGTCGCCGAGCTGGCCATCGAGCGCGCCAAGCGTCTCGTCGAGCTGGGTCACGACGTGGTCGTCCTGCTGGACTCGATCACCCGTCTGGGCCGTGCGTACAACCTCGCGGCTCCCGCCTCCGGACGCATCCTGTCCGGTGGTGTCGACTCGACCGCGCTCTACCCGCCGAAGCGCTTCTTCGGTGCGGCGCGCAACATCGAGGACGGCGGCTCGCTGACCATCCTGGCCACCGCGCTGGTCGAGACCGGCTCGCGCATGGACGAGGTGATCTTCGAGGAGTTCAAGGGCACCGGCAACATGGAGCTCAAGCTCGACCGGAAGCTCGCCGACAAGCGCATCTTCCCGGCTGTGGACGTCGACCCGTCCGGCACCCGTAAGGAGGAGATCCTCCTCAACGCGGAAGAGCTCGCCATCGTCTGGAAGCTGCGCCGGGTGCTGCACGCACTCGACTCGCAGCAGGCGATCGAGCTCCTGCTGGACAAGATGAAGCAGACGAAGTCGAACGCCGAGTTCCTGATGCAGATCGCGAAGACGACTCCTTCGGGCAACGGCGGCGACTAACCGCCGTCGGCGTGAACAGCGCCAACTGAGCCGCCCCGTCACGAAAGTGGCGGGGCGGCTTTGTCGTGTCCGGACATAAACGTCCTCCGCGCGCAGATGTTGCCAAGTTGTGTTCACTGGTTGGTCACAAGTGGCTGTTGGTGTACGGGAGTCGGTCATACGATCGGTCGGCCACAGGTGGGGGGATCCATTTGGGGCGCCTCATCGATATCTGAATCAGGAGTCCCGAGTGATCTCTGGCAAGCAGGGCGGCAAGCACCGCCGCCGGATACGCATAGCCGTGCCGACCGCGGCCGTCGCGATCGCGGTAGCCGTCGCCGGAGCGATGCTGATGGCCCCGGCCAACGCCGCCGCCGAGCCGCTGCCCAAGCCCACGATCAAGCCGGCCATCAGCTCGGCCACGCAGGCCGAGCTGGAAGCGCGTCTGGAGGCCGCGGCCAAGAAGGCCGAGGAGCCGTCCAAGGGCGCGAAGTTCTCCGGCTCGTCGGGCTCGTCGGACTCTTCGGTCGACCCGAAGGTCATCGGCGGTACGGAGACCAGCATCAGCTCCGCCCCGTGGATGGCGCAGCTCTTCTACGAGGACGGCGACAACTCCTTCTTCTGTGGCGGCGCCGTCATCGCGCCGACGAAGATCCTCACCGCGGCGCACTGCGTCAAGGGCGCGGACTGGAAGAACAAGGGTGTCGTCGTCACCGGCACCGAGACGCTGGCGACCGACGCGAACCACGGCGGCACCGTCACCGGTGTCTGGCGCCAGTGGAACCACCCGTCGTACAGCGACTACACGCTCGACAACGACATCGCGGTGCTGACCCTGGCCTACCCGGTCACGGCCAAGCCGATCAACATCACGAAGTCGGACGACACCACGTCGTACAAGCCGGGGACCATGGCCACGGTCTACGGCTGGGGCCGTACCTCCTCCACCAACAACGACATCTCGCCGACGCTGAAGAAGGCGAGCCTGCCGATCAACTCCGACGCCACGTGCGCCGATTGGCAGCTCGGTGGCGAGTTCATCCCGAAGCACATGGTCTGCGCGGGCAACCCCGCGAGCGGCCAGGACGAGGGCACGGAGACCGCCTGCAACGGCGACTCGGGCGGCCCCCTGGTCGTCGGCGGCAAGATCGTCGGTGTGGTCTCGTGGGGCATCGAGGACTGCGTGGAGGAGGGCGCGTACAGCGTCTACTCCAAGGTGAGCTGGTACGCCGGCTCCGTCGTTCCGCGCGTCGACGACGCCAACATCACCAACGACCACCGGTCCGACGTGCTGGCCCGTCGCAGCGCCTCCGACGGCACGCTCTACTACTACGCGTCCAAGGGCACCTCGTTCGCCACGCGCGAACCGGTCGGCGACTACGGCAACACCAATGTGATCCTCCAGACCGACCTCAACCGGGACGACTACGAGGACCTCATCTTCCGGACCAAGTCCGGTGACGTCTGGTGGCAGCACTTCGTGCCGTCCACCGAGCAGTGGGCCGACACGAAGATCGCGTCCGGCTGGGGCTCCAGGAAGCAGATCATCGTTCCCGGTGACGTGACCGGCGACGCCGTGCCCGACCTGCTGTCCGTCGACTCCGCGGGTGTCCTGTGGATCTACCCGGGCAAGGGCAACGGCACCTTCTCGGCGCGTGTCCAGGTCGGCACCGGCTGGAGCCAGTTCAACTCGGTGCGCGGCAACGGTGACTTCACCGGTGACGGCAAGGCCGACCTGATCGTGCGCAAGGCCAGCACGTCCGAGATGTTCCTCTACAAGGGCACGGGCAAGGCCGGCACGACCGCCTTCGCGGCCAAGCAGAAGGTCCGTACGTGGAGCGGCTACAACGCCTTCGACGCGGCCGGTGACGTCACCGGTGACGGCAAGGCCGACTACCTGGCCCGTACGCCCGGCGGCACGCTGTACCTCTACCCGGGCACCGGCAAGGCCTCCTCGGAGATCTTCGCCACACGCATCACCATCGGGACCGGCTGGCAGCAGTACAACATCTTTGGCTGAAAACCCTGGTGAGAGGGGCCTTTGACCCCTTTGCGCCGGACCGTTCGAACGACGTCCTGTGGCCCCTGCCCCCAGCAGGGGCCACAGGACGTTGTGCAACCCTTCACGGATGTCCGAGCAGCAGCAGACCAGGAGCAGCCGAATACGGGGGACCGGCAGACGCCGGAAGGAACCCAGTGTCCGCACGAAGGCGGCCACCGTCACGGCGTGGGCCGCGGCGGGAGCGGTGCTGCTGGGCGGCACCGGACTCGGCTACGTGTACTTCAAGCTCAACGGCAATCTCCAGGCTGTTGACATCAACACCCAGCTCGGCGGCGACCGCCCCGACGACGTCGACAACGGCTCCCTGGACATCCTCGTCCTCGGCTCCGACTCGCGCTCGGGCGACAACGCGAAGTACGGGGAGGACGAGGGCGGCGCCCGCTCCGACACCGCGATGGTCATGCACGTGTACGAGGGTCACAAGAAGGCCAGCCTTGTCTCGATACCGCGCGACACCCTGATCACCCGCCCCACGTGCACCTCGGACAGCGGCGGCGGGACCGTCCCCGGCGGCGAGCACCGGATGTTCAACACGGCGTACCAGGTGGGCGGCCCGGCCTGCGCGGTCAAGACCGTGGAGAAGATGTCCGGCATCCGCATGGACCACTACGTCGAGGTCGACTTCACCGGCTTCAAGAAGCTCGTCGACGATCTGGGCGGCGTGGAGATCACCACCACCCAGTCCATCAACGACGACAAGAGCCACTTCGCCCTGAAGCCCGGCACGCACACCCTCGACGGCGAGCAGTCGCTCGGTCTCGTACGGACCCGCAAGAGCGTCGGCGACGGCAGCGACCTCGGCCGCATCCAGCTCCAGCAGGCCTTCATGAAGGCGCTGATCAACCAGGTCAAGGACGTCGGACTCCTCACGAGCCCCAAGAAGCTGTACGACCTGGCCGACAGCGCGACCAAGACCGTCACCACCGACTCCGACCTCGCCTCGGTCAACGAGCTGGTGAGCTTCGCGGGCGGCCTCAAGGGCATCGGCCCGGGCGACATGAAGATGGTGACGCTGCCCGTACGGTACGACCCGGCCGACCCCAACCGCGTCCTGCCGCTCCAGCGCCAGTCCAAGCGGGTCTGGGACGCGCTGCGCCAGGACAGGCCCGTACCGGCCTCCGCGACCAAGGGCTCGGCGGGCGACCAGGGCGGCGCGGGCAAGGTCGTACAGAGCCAGTAGCGGGATGGGAATAGTTCCGCACCGTCCCCGGTTTTGGGAGATGCGGCCAGTGCTGGCAGACTGGTACGTCGGCCCCGGTTCACGTCCGCGCAATCCGCGCGTGCGACCCGGCGCCCTCCCGAAACTAGGAGACACCTTGAAGCGCGAAATCCACCCCGAGTACGTCGAGACCCAGGTCAGCTGCACCTGTGGCGCGACGTTCACCACCCGCAGCACGATCTCCAGCGGCACCGTCCGCGCCGAGGTCTGCTCCGAGTGCCACCCGTTCTACACGGGCAAGCAGAAGATCCTCGACACCGGTGGCCGTGTGGCCCGCTTCGAGGCCCGCTTCGGCAAGGCTGCCGCCGCGAAGTAGCGAGCCACTGCGCCGGTCCTCGGCCGCTCCGTACAGGGGTGGGGAGGACCGGCGCTTTGTCGTGACGCACAGGCCGCAGTTCCCTTATCTTTTTTGCAACCCAGGAGCCCGAAGATGTTCGAGGCGGTCGAGGATCTGATCGGCGAGCACGCCGATCTTGAGAAGAAGCTGGCCGATCCCTCGGTCCACGCCGACCAGGCGAACGCGCGCAAGCTGAACAAGCGCTACGCCGAGCTGACCCCGATCATCGGGACGTACCGGGCCTGGAAGCTGACCGGCGAGGACATCGTCACGGCGCGCGAATACGCCCACGACGACCCGGACTTCGCCGCCGAGCTCAAGCTGCTGGAGAAGCAGCGCGACGAGCTCACGGAGAAGCTCCGCCTGCTCCTCGTCCCGCGCGACCCCAGCGACGACAAGGACGTCATCCTCGAGGTCAAGGCGGGCGCGGGCGGCGACGAGTCGGCCCTGTTCGCCGGCGACCTGCTCCGCATGTACCTGCGGTACGCGGAGCGCGTCGGCTGGAAGACCGAGATCATCGACGCCACCGAGTCCGAGCTCGGCGGCTACAAGGACGTCCAGGTCGCCGTGAAGACCAAGGGCGGCAACGGCGCGACCGAGCCCGGCCAGGGCGTCTGGGCGCGGATGAAGTACGAGGGCGGCGTGCACCGCGTGCAGCGCGTGCCCTCCACCGAGTCGCAGGGCCGCATCCACACCTCCGCGGCCGGCGTGCTGGTCACCCCCGAGGCGGAGGAGGTCGACGTGGAGATCCACGCCAACGATCTCCGTATCGACGTCTACCGCTCGTCGGGCCCCGGCGGCCAGTCCGTCAACACCACCGACTCGGCCGTACGCATCACGCACCTGCCGACCGGCGTCGTCGCCTCCTGCCAGAACGAGAAGAGCCAGCTCCAGAACAAGGAGCAGGCCATGCGCATCCTGCGCTCGCGGCTGCTCGCCGCGGCCCAGGAAGCGGCCGAGCAGGAAGCCTCGGACGTACGCCGCAGCCAGGTCCGCACGGTTGACCGCTCGGAGAAGATCCGTACGTACAACTTCCCGGAAAACCGGATCTCGGACCACCGCGTGGGCTTCAAGGCGTACAACTTGGACCAGGTACTCGACGGCGAACTGGACGCAGTGATCCAGGCGTGCGTCGACGCCGACTCCGCCGCGAAGCTCGCGGCGGCCCAGGAGAGCCAGTAAGCCAGGAACGCCAGTAAGCCAGTAAAGCCCCCTGCAAGTCGGAGGACCGGGATGAATCTGCTGCTCGCCGAGGTGGCTCAGGCCACCCAGCGGCTGGCCGACGCCGGCGTGCCCTCACCGCGATTCGACGCGGAGGAGCTCGCCGCGTTCGTGCACGGCGTCAAGCGGGGAGAGCTGCACAACGTCAAGGACGCCGACTTCGACGCGCGCTACTGGGAGACCGTCGCGCGCCGCGAGGCCCGCGAGCCGCTGCAGCACATCACCGGACGCGCCTTCTTCCGCTTCCTGGAGCTCCAGGTGGGCCCAGGCGTCTTCGTACCGCGACCGGAGACCGAGTCGGTCGTCGGCTGGGCGATAGACGCCGTACGGGCCATGGACGTCGTCGAGCCGCTCATCGTCGACCTGTGCACGGGATCGGGCGCCATCGCGCTCGCCATGGCGCAGGAGGTGCCGCGCTCGCGCGTGCACGGCGTGGAGCTGTCCGACGACGCCATCAAGTGGACCCGCAAGAACGCCGAGGGCTCGCGCGTCACCATCCACCAGGGCGACGCCAAAGACGCCCTCCCGGAGCTCGACGGGCAGGTGGACCTGGTCGTCTCCAACCCGCCGTACATCCCGCTCACCGAGTGGGAGTACGTCGCTCCCGAGGCCCGCGACCACGACCCGCAGATGGCCCTCTTCTCCGGCGAGGACGGCCTCGACCTGATCCGCCACATCGAGCGCACCGCGCACCGGCTGCTGCGGCCCGGCGGCGTCGTCGTCATCGAGCACGCCGACACCCAGGGCGGCCAGGTGCCGTGGATCTTCACCGAGGAGCGTGGCTGGGCCGACGCGGCCGACCACCCCGACCTCAACAACCGGCCCCGCTTCGCGACCGCCCGCAAGGCCATGCCGTGACCGCCGGCCGTAAAAACCAGTTCCCGCACGAGGAGGCCCGTTAAATGGCACGGCGATACGACTGCAACGACGCGACCGACCGCAAGACCGGTCTTCGTGAAGCCGCGGCCGCCGTCCGTCGTGGCGAGCTGGTCGTCCTGCCGACCGACACCGTCTACGGCATCGGGGCCGACGCCTTCAGCGCGGAGGCCGTCGGCGACCTCCTGGAGGCCAAGGGCCGTGGCCGCAACATGCCCACGCCCGTCCTCATCGGCTCGCCGAACACCCTGCACGGGCTGGTCACGGACTTCTCCGAGCAGGCGTGGGAGCTTGTCGACGCGTTCTGGCCGGGAGCTCTGACCATCGTCGCCCGCCACCAGCCGTCCCTTCAGTGGGACCTGGGCGAGACGCGTGGCACGGTGGCCGTGCGCATGCCGCTGCACCCGGTCGCGATCGAGCTGCTGACCGAGTTCGGCCCGATGGCGGTCTCCAGCGCCAACCTCACGGGACACCCGGCGCCGGAGGACTGCGACGCGGCGCAGGCGATGCTGGGCGACTCTGTCTCCGTGTACCTCGACGGCGGCCCCACTCCCGGGATCGTCCCGTCGTCGATCGTCGACGTCACGGGCAAGGCCCCGGTCCTGCTGCGAGTCGGCGCGCTGTCCGCCGAGGAACTGCGCAAGGTCGTACCCGACCTCGAGGTGGCCAGTTGACCGCCCTTGACGGGCGTGGCATAGCCGAAGGCAGCACCAGCGACACCTTCCGTATCCTCCACGTCAGCACCGGCAACGTCTGCCGCTCGCCGATCACCGAGCGGCTGACTCGCCATGGCCTCATCGACCGGCTGGGCGACCCTTTGACGCGTGGCCTCGTGGTGGAGAGCGCGGGCACGTGGGGGCACGAAGGCGCGCCCATGGAGGCCAACGCCGCCGCGGTGCTTGCCGACTTCGGGGCGGATGCGGCGGGGTTCACCGGGCGTGAGCTGCTCGACGAGCACGTGATCCGCGCGGACCTTGTGCTGACCGCGACGCGGGACCATCGGGCGCAGGTCATTTCGATGGGCCATTCGGCGGGCCTGCGCACCTTCACGCTGAAGGAGTTCACGCGGCTCGTACGGGCCATAGACCCGGCGACTCTGCCTGACCCCCTTCAGGACGGCGTGGTCGAGCGCGCGCGGGCCCTGGTGCGGGCTGCGGCGGCGCTTCGGGGGTGGCTGCTGGCTCCGAGTGTCGAGGCCGACGAGGTGTACGACCCGTACGGGGCGCCCATCACTTTCTTCCGGTCGATCGGCGACGAGATCAACACGGCGCTGGACCCGGTCGTCACCGCGCTGACGGGGATGCCGGCCCGCACGGGCTGAGGGTGTTCTTCCCCTCCCTGAACTGGGGCGCTGCCCAGCCCCGCTCCTCAAACGCCGGAGGGGCTGAAGGCGCCGGGGGTAGCTGGGGCTCCGCCCCAGACCCCGGTCCTCAAACGCCGGACGGGCTGGATTTTGCGCTCGGGCGGAATTGCCCGCTCGGCGGGCACATTGCTTGCCGCTCAGCGGCACCATCCAGCCCGTCCGGCGTCTGAGGACCGGGGTAAAGAGAACGCCGCGTACGGCGGGCGGAGCGACCTGGCCCGGCCTACATTGGAGGGGCCGCACCCCTTCGCCAGGCCCGGAGCCAGCCATGCCGGTCACCGCCGCACCCGTTCAGCAGGAGCACGCCGCCCTCGGGAAGGGGTTCGACGAGCTCCGCCGTCAAGACCCGGAGATCGCCGACGTCATCCTCGGTGAACTCCAACGCGAAGCCACCGGCCTCCAGCTGATCGCGGCCGAGAACTTCACCTCGCCCGCCGTCCTCGCGGCCCTCGGCTCCCCGCTCGCGAACAAGTACGCCGAGGGCTACCCCGGCGCCCGCCATCACGGCGGCTGCGAGCTGGTCGACGTCGCCGAGCGCATCGCCGTCGAGCGCGCCGCGAGCCTTTTCGGCGCCGAGCACGCCAACGTCCAGCCGCACTCCGGCTCCGCCGCCGTCCTCGCCGCGTACGCCGCCCTGCTGCGTCCCGGTGACACCGTGCTCGCCATGGGGCTTCCGTACGGGGGACACCTCACCCATGGCTCCCCGGCCAATTTCTCCGGCCGCTGGTTCGACTTCATCGGGTACGGCGTCGACCCCGACACCGGTCTCATCGACTACGACCAGGTGCGCCTCCTCGCCCGTACGCACCGCCCCAGGGCCATCGTCGTCGGGTCAATCGCCTACCCCAGGCACCCGGACTACGCGCAGTTCCGCGAGATCGCCGACGAGGCCGGGGCGTACCTCATCGCGGATGCCGCGCACCCCATCGGCCTGGTCGCCGGGGGAGCGGCGCCCAATCCGGTCCCGTACGCCGATGTCGTCTGCGCCACCACCCACAAGGTGCTGCGCGGCCCGCGCGGCGGAATGCTGCTGTGCGGCGCGGAGCTCGCCCAGCGCATCGACCGCGCGGTCTTCCCCTTCACCCAGGGCGGCGCCCAGATGCACTCGGTGGCCGCCAAGGCGGTCGCGTTCGGGGAGGCGGCGACGCCCGCCTTCTCGACGTACGCCCATCAGGTCGTCACCAACGCGCGCGCACTCGCCGACGGCCTGGCGGCGCAGGGTTTCGCCGTCACCACCGGCGGCACGGACACCCACCTGATCACCGCGGATCCCGCCCCGCTGGGCGTGGAGGGCCGCACCGCACGCGGCCGGCTGGCGGCGTCCGGTCTGGTGCTGGACTGCTGCGCTCTCCCGTACGGCGACGAGCGCGGCCTGCGCCTCGGCACCGCGGCCGTCACCACCCAGGGGATGGGCGAGGCCGAGATGGCGCGTATCGCGGAGCTTTTCTCACTGGCTTTGCGGGGGGACGGCCGGGAGGCGGCAGCGGAAGTACGCGATCTGGCCGCTGTTTTTCCGCCGTATCCCGCCTGAGAGCGAGTCGTGCAACCATCTGCGGATACCCGAATGTCCTGAAGCATGTGGTCGCGAAGCTAGGGTGTGGGGCTGAGATGGCCGTCGATACCTGTGGGGCAGCCCGTGCGTGAATACCTGCTGACGCTCTGTGTCACGGCGGCGGTGACTTACCTGCTGACCGGACCGGTGCGGAAGTTCGCCATCGCGACCGGCGCGATGCCGGAGATCCGTGCTCGCGACGTGCACCGGGAGCCGACACCGCGGCTCGGTGGCATCGCGATGTTCGGCGGTCTGTGCGCCGGGCTGCTGGTCGCGGACCACCTGCAGAACCTCAGCAGTGTCTTCGATCTGTCGAACGAGCCGCGGGCGCTGCTCTCGGGCGCCGCCGTGATCTGGCTCATCGGCGTACTGGACGACAAGTTCGAGATCGACGCGCTGATCAAGCTGGGCGGCCAGTTCATCGCCGCCGGCGTGATGGTCATGCAGGGTCTGACGATCCTGTGGCTGCCGGTGCCCGGCGTCGGCCCCGTCTCGGTGACCGCCTGGCAGGGCAATCTGCTCACGGTCGCGCTCGTCGTCATCACCATCAACGCGGTGAACTTCGTCGACGGCCTCGACGGCCTGGCCGCCGGCATGGTCTGCATCGCCTCGGCGGCGTTCTTCATGTACGCGTACCGGCTCTGGTACGGATACGGCATCGAGGAAGCCGCTCCGGCGACCCTTATCGCCGCCATCCTGCTGGGCATGTGCCTCGGCTTCTTGCCACACAACATGCATCCGGCGCGCATCTTCATGGGCGACTCGGGATCCATGCTCATCGGCCTGGTGATGGCGGCGGGCGCCGTCTCGATCACCGGCCAGGTGGACCCGGACCGGCTCGGGCTCTTCACGGGAAGCCAGCGCGAGGTCACGCACGCGATGCTGCCGGTGTTCATCCCGCTGCTGCTGCCGCTGACGATCATCGCGATTCCGGTCGCGGACCTGCTGCTGGCGATCGTGCGGCGTACCTGGCAGGGCAAGTCCCCGTTCGCGGCGGACCGCGGTCACCTGCACCACCGGCTGCTGGAAATCGGCCACTCGCACAGCCGCGCCGTGCTGATCATGTACTTCTGGTCGGCCCTGATCGCCTTCGGTGCCGTCGCGTACTCCGTGCACTCGGCGAGCATGTGGATCCTGCTCGGCATCGTCGCGCTCAGCGCGGTCGGCCTGGTGCTGCTGCTCCTCCCGCGCTTCACACCGCGCGCCCCGCGCTGGGCGGAGTCCTTCATTCCGCCGCGCTACCGCCGGAGCAGCAGGGCATTCTCCTCGGCGGCGTACGAGACGCAGGAGGCGGCAGAGGTCTGTGGGGCGGTGGAGGAGCCGCAGGAGCGCACCCCGATCCCGGCGGGCGTCAACGGGGCGACCGCGATCGGGCCCCGTTCGCGCTTCCCCGAGCGGCGTAAGGCCGGAACGTCCCGATGACGTCCCCTGACGTCCCGCTGCCGATTTGCCGCGTCAGGCGCCAATAGCAGACAAAGGGCCGAGTTGTCGTGCACAGACGGGCGGTGTCACTCTCATGTGTGACAGTTGGCACACCGCTTGGTAAAGACCTCATCAAATAGTTTGTGATACCGTTCACGAGACCGGGCGACAGAGCCCAAGGGCCGTAGTGCGACGGCTCTTTGGGCGTGAGGTGACACCTCAGTCCCCGCTTACGCTCGTCCCTGACGACCTCTACTGCCCCCACCAGCAAGCGGAGTTACCGCCATGCCGTCCACTGCCCGAAATCTCCTCCCTGTAGCCCTGCCCACCGCTGCCGCCGGCGCCGTCGCCGTCGTGGTCAGCGCTGTGGTCGCGGGCGGCAAGGGAGCGATCGGAGCGGTCGTCGGAACGCTGGTGGTGATGCTCTTCATGGGCATCGGACTGTTCGTCCTGGAACGCACTGCCAAATCTTTGCCGCACCTGTTCCAGGCCATGGGGCTGATGCTCTACACGGCACAGTTGCTGCTGCTCTTCATCTTTGTCGCCGTGTTCAAGAACACGACGTTGTTCAATCCGAGGGCCTTCGCCATCTCGCTGATCGTCGCGACCGTTGTATGGGTCGCGGCACAGATCCGCGCCCATATGAAGGCGAAGATTCTTTACGTCGATCCGGAAGCGTCCGACGGCAAGAAGCCCGAAAACACTGGGCCGTCGACGTGAGGGGTAGGGCCGGGATAAGTCCGCGTTCGAGATCCTGCTATCGTCCGGTTCCAACTGCGGCACTGCGGGCGCGGGCATTCGAGCTGACGCCTGCTCCATCGCGAGGCTCTATGCCTGAGCCGCCCCCCATCCGTAACACCAGTCCAGTGCCGACCAGCGGCTGCTTGCCGCGCCGACACAACGAGGTTGCCGTACCTATGCGCCACGCTGAAGGAGCCCGCGGTGAGTGCTGACCCGACGACGGTGCTCGCCTTCGAGACCGATTGCCACATCTTCGACGGGTGCGGCTTCCCGGCTCCTGGCCTGCACTCCTTTCTGTTCGAGCCGATGTTCACCGCCGGCGGCGTCGACTTCAACAAGCCGATGCTGCTGGCCCTGCTGAGCACCATCCTCGTCGTCGGCTTCTTCTGGGCGGCCTTCAACAAGCCGAAGCTGGTTCCCGGAAAGCTCCAGATGGTGGCCGAGGCCGGCTACGACTTCGTCCGCCGCGGCGTCGTCTACGAGACGCTCGGCAAGCGCGAGGGCGAAAAGTACGTCCCGATCATGGTCTCGCTGTTCTTCTTCATCTGGATCATGAATATCTGGGCCATTGTTCCGGTCGCCCAGTTCCCGGTGCCGTCGATCATCGGATTCCCGGTGGCGCTGGCGCTGATCGTGTACGTCATCTGGGTCAGCGTGACCTTCAAGCGTCACGGATTCGTCGGCGGCTGGAAGAACATCGCCGGTTACGACAAGTCGCTCGGCCCGGTCCTGCCGGTCGTCATGCTGATCGAGCTCTTCTCGAACCTGCTGATCCGGCCGTTCACGCACGCGGTGCGACTGTTCGCGAACATGTTCGCCGGTCACGTGCTGCTGCTGATCTTCACCATCGCGAGCTGGTACCTGCTCAACGGCATCGGTATCGCCTACGCCGGCATCTCCTTCGTGATGGTCATCCTGCTGACCGCCTTCGAGCTGTTCATCCAGGCGTTGCAGGCCTACGTCTTCATTCTGCTGGCCTGCAACTACATCCAGGGCGCTCTCGCCGAGCACCACTGACCAGCCGGCACCACCCCCGATAGTCGTCCGGTGGCCAACCCCCACCGGTTCTGAAAGAGAAGGAAGAAACGGCATGTCCGCTCTCCAGACCCTCGCCGCAGTCAACATCACGGGCAACCTCGGTGCGATCGGCTACGGCCTCGCCGCCATCGGCCCCGGCGTCGGCGTCGGCATCATCTTCGGAAACGGCACCCAGGCGCTGGCCCGCCAGCCCGAGGCGGCCGGCCTGATCCGTGCGAACCAGATCCTCGGCTTCGTTCTCTGTGAGGCGCTTGCCCTCATCGGTCTCGTCATGCCGTTCGTCTACCCGGTCGACTAATCGCGGCATTCCAACTGCCCGATTCGACGAAAGGCAATGAAGTGATCGCTCTCCTAGAGCTGGCGCAAGAGGGGGAGACGCAGAATCCCCTCCTCCCGGCGGTCCCCGAGATCGTCATTGGCCTGATCGCCTTCTTCATCGTCTTCGGTTTCCTTACCAAGAAGCTCCTCCCGAACATCAACAAGGTTCTGGAAGAGCGTCGCGAGGCGATCGAGGGCGGCATCGAGAAGGCCGATGCAGCTCAGACCGAGGCCCAGAGCGTGCTTGAGCAGTACAAGGCTCAGCTCGCCGAGGCCCGCCACGAGGCTGCCCGCATGCGCCAGGAGGCGCTTGAGCAGGGCACTGTCCTGAAGGAAGAACTTCGGGCAGAGGGTCAGCGCCAGCGCGAGGAAATCATCGCCGCAGGCCACGCCCAGATCGAGGCGGACCGCAAGCAGGCCGCACAGTCGCTGCGTCAGGACGTGGGCAAGCTCGCCACCGACCTGGCCGGCAAGCTCGTCGGCGAGTCCCTCGAGGACCACGCCCGGCAGAGCCGCACCATCGACCGTTTCCTCAGCGAGCTCGAGGAGAAGGCCGAGGCTGCCCGATGAACGGAGCGAGCCGCGAGGCACTGGCTGCCGCACGTGAGCGTCTCGACGCGCTGACCGACACCACGTCGGTCGACGCTGCGAAGCTCGCTGGCGACCTGGCCGCCGTCACCGCGCTGCTCGACCGCGAGGTGTCGCTGCGTCGGGTCCTGACCGACCCGGCGCAGGCCGGATCGGCCAAGGCCGACCTGGCCGCGCGACTGCTGAGCGGTCAGGTGGGTGGCGAAGCCGCCGACCTGGTCTCCGGCATGGTCCGCCCCCGCTGGTCGCGGTCGCGTGACCTGGTCGACGCGATCGAGGAGCTGGCGGACACCGCCGACCTCACCGCGGCGCAGCAGGCCGGCGTACTCGACGACGTGGAGGACGAGGTGTTCCGGTTCGGCCGGATCGTCGCGTCCGACACCGGGCTGCGGTCCGCGCTGACCGACAAGGCGGCTTCGGTGTCCGCCAAGAGCGAGCTGCTGCGCAGCCTGCTCGGCGGCAAGGTCCAGCAGGTCACCGAGCGTCTTGTGGTGCGTCTCGTGGTTCAGCCGCGTGGACGTAGCCTGGAGGCGGGACTCGAGTCCCTGTCCAAGCTCGCCGCGGCGCGCCGGGACCGTATGGTCGCCGTCGTCACCACGGCGGTGCCGCTCACCGACCAGCAGAAGCAGCGCCTCGGCGCCGCACTGGCGAAGCTGTACGGGCGCCAGATGCACCTGAACCTCGAAGTGGACCCCGAGGTCCTCGGCGGGATTCAGGTACAGGTCGGTGACGAGGTCATCAACGGGACCATCGCGGACCGTCTCGAAGAGGCGACCCGCCGCATGGCCGGCTGACCAGCCAGTAACTGAACACGTATCACCAGCGGCCCGGTTGGGCCGTGCAGAGATTGCAGAAGATTCCTGGGGGACGGCCCCCAGACCCCCAAGAACTTCGGGCCCAACAAGGAGAGCAGGGAACCCAGATGGCGGAGCTCACGATCCGGCCGGAGGAGATCCGGGACGCGCTGGAGAACTTTGTCCAGTCGTACCAGCCGGACGCGGCCTCGCGCGAGGAGGTCGGAACGGTAAGCGTTGCCGGCGACGGCATCGCGAAGGTCGAGGGTCTTCCCTCGGCCATGGCGAACGAGCTGCTGAAGTTCGAGGATGGCACCCTCGGTCTCGCCCTCAACCTTGAGGAGCGCGAGATCGGTGTCGTCGTCCTCGGCGAGTTCAGCGGTATCGAGGAGGGACAGCCGGTGCAGCGCACCGGTGAGGTCCTCTCCGTCGGCGTCGGCGAGGGTTACCTCGGCCGCGTCGTCGACCCGCTCGGCAACCCGATCGACGGTCTCGGCGAGATCGCGACCGAAAGCCGTCGCGCCCTCGAGCTGCAGGCCCCCGGCGTCATGGTCCGCAAGTCGGTCCACGAGCCGATGCAGACCGGCTACAAGGCCGTCGACGCGATGGTGCCGATCGGCCGTGGCCAGCGTCAGCTGATCATTGGTGACCGTCAGACCGGCAAGACCGCTCTGGCTGTCGACACGATCATCAACCAGCGCGACAACTGGCGCTCGGGCGACGTGAACAAGCAGGTGCGCTGCATCTACGTCGCCATCGGCCAGAAGGGCTCCACCATCGCGTCCGTTCGCGGTGCGCTGGAGGAGGCGGGCGCGCTCGAGTACACGACGATCGTCGCCGCCCCGGCTTCCGACCCGGCCGGCTTCAAGTACCTCGCCCCGTACACCGGTTCGGCCATCGGCCAGCACTGGATGTACGCCGGCAAGCACGTCCTGATCATCTTCGACGACCTGTCGAAGCAGGCCGACGCCTACCGCTCGGTTTCGCTGCTGCTGCGCCGTCCGCCGGGCCGCGAGGCCTACCCGGGCGACGTCTTCTACCTGCACTCGCGTCTGCTGGAGCGCTGCGCCAAGCTCTCCGACGACATGGGTTCCGGTTCGATGACCGGTCTGCCGATCGTCGAGACCAGGGCGAACGACGTGTCGGCGTTCATCCCGACCAACGTCATCTCCATCACCGACGGCCAGTGCTTCCTGGAGTCCGACCTGTTCAACGCGGGCCAGCGCCCGGCGCTGAACGTCGGTATCTCGGTCTCGCGTGTCGGTGGCTCCGCCCAGCACAAGGCCATGAAGCAGGTTTCCGGCCGACTGCGCGTGGACCTCGCCCAGTACCGTGAGCTGGAGGCGTTCGCCGCCTTCGGTTCCGACCTGGACGCGGCCTCCAAGGCGTCGCTGGAGCGCGGTAAGCGCATGGTCGAGCTGCTGAAGCAGCCGCAGTACGCCCCGGTCCCGGTCGAGGAGCAGGTTGTCTCCGTCTGGGCCGGCACCACCGGCAAGATGGACGACGTACCGGTCGAGGACATCCGCCGCTTCGAGTCCGAGCTGCTGGACTACCTGCGCCGCGAGCGCAAGGAGCTCCTCACCTCGATTCGCGAGGGCGGCAAGATGTCGGACGACACGCTGCAGTCCGTCGCCGATGCGATCAAGGCGTTCAAGCGGCAGTTCGAGACCTCGGACGGGCAGCTCCTGGGCGAGGACGCGCCGGCCGTCAACGTCTCCAAGTGACGACGGAAGGGACCTGACTCATGGGAGCGCAGCTCCGGGTCTACAAGCGTCGCATCCAAGCCGTCACCGCGACCAAGAAGATCACCAAGGCGATGGAGATGATCGCCGCCTCGCGCATCGTCAAGGCGCAGCGCAGGGTGGCGGCATCGATGCCGTACGCGACCGAGCTCACCCGTGCGGTGACCGCGGTGGCGACCGGCTCCACCACCAAGCACCCCCTGACCACCGAGGTCGAGGCGCCGACCCGCGCCGCGGTTCTGCTCATCACGAGCGACCGCGGTCTGGCCGGCGGCTACTCCTCCAACGCCATCAAGGCGGCGGAGCGGCTCCGTGAGCGCCTCGCCGGCGAGGGCAAGGAGGTCGACACGTACATCGTCGGCCGCAAGGGTGTCGCCTACTACAACTTCCGCGAGCGCAAGGTCGCGGAGTCGTGGACCGGCTTCACCGACAGCCCGTCGTACGGGGATGCCAAGAACATCGCCGCACCGCTGATCGAGGCCATCCAGACGGAGACGGCCGAGGGCGGTGTCGACGAGCTGCACATCGTCTTCACGGAATTCGTGTCGATGATGACGCAGAACCCGGTGGAGAACCGGATGCTGCCGCTCTCGCTCGACGAGGTAGCGGACGAGAACAGCAAGAAGGGCGAGATCCTTCCGCTGTTCGACTTCGAGCCGTCGGCGGAGGACGTCCTCGACGCCCTTCTGCCGCGCTACGTCGAGAGCCGTATCTACAACGCACTGCTCCAGGCCGCCGCTTCCGAGCACGCCGCCCGCCGCCGTGCGATGAAGTCGGCGACCGACAACGCCGGGGATCTCATCAAGAGCCTCTCCCGGCTTGCCAACGCGGCCCGCCAGGCCGAAATCACCCAGGAAATCAGCGAGATCGTCGGTGGCGCCAGCGCTCTGGCCGACGCGACCGCGGGGAGTGACAAGTAATGACGACCACTGTTGAGACGGCCGCCGCCACGGGCCGCGTCGCCCGGGTCATCGGCCCGGTCGTCGACGTGGAGTTCCCCGTCGACGCGATGCCGGAGATCTACAACGCACTGCACGTCTCGGTCGACGACCCGGCCGAGGAGGGTGCGCGCAAGCTGCTCACCCTCGAGGTCGCCCAGCACCTCGGTGAGGGCGTCGTCCGCGCGATCTCGATGCAGCCCACCGACGGTCTGGTCCGCCAGGCCCCGGTGACCGACACGGGCGCGGGCATCATGGTGCCGGTCGGTGACATCACCAAGGGCAAGGTGTTCAACACCCTTGGTCAGATCCTGAACGACCCGGAGGCCGAGGCTCAGATCACTGAGCGCTGGCCGATCCACCGCAAGGCTCCGGCCTTCGACCAGCTCGAGTCCAAGACCGAGATGTTCGAGACCGGCCTGAAGGTCGTCGACCTTCTCACCCCGTACGTCAAGGGTGGAAAGATCGGTCTGTTCGGTGGTGCGGGCGTCGGCAAGACGGTCCTCATCCAGGAAATGATCATGCGTGTGGCGAAGCTGCACGAGGGTGTTTCCGTGTTCGCCGGTGTCGGTGAGCGCACCCGTGAGGGCAACGACCTCATCGACGAGATGACGGACTCGGGTGTTCTGGACAAGACCGCGCTGGTCTTCGGCCAGATGGACGAGCCGCCGGGCACGCGTCTGCGCGTCGCCCTGTCCGCCCTGACCATGGCGGAGTACTTCCGCGATGTGCAGAAGCAGGACGTGCTGCTCTTCATCGACAACATCTTCCGCTTCACCCAGGCCGGTTCCGAGGTCTCCACGCTGCTCGGCCGCATGCCGTCCGCAGTGGGTTACCAGCCGACCCTGGCTGACGAGATGGGTGTGCTCCAGGAGCGCATCACCTCGACGCGTGGTCACTCGATCACCTCGATGCAGGCGATCTACGTCCCCGCGGACGACCTGACCGACCCGGCGCCGGCGACCACCTTCGCCCACCTGGACGCGACGACCGTTCTGTCGCGTCCGATCTCGGAGAAGGGCATCTACCCGGCGGTCGACCCGCTGGACTCGACGTCCCGCATCCTGGACCCCCGCTACATCACGCAGGACCACTACGACGCGGCCAGCCGCGTCAAGGGAATCCTGCAGAAGTACAAGGACCTCCAGGACATCATCGCGATCCTCGGTATCGACGAGCTGGGCGAAGAGGACAAGCTTGTTGTCCACCGCGCCCGTCGCGTCGAGCGCTTCCTGTCGCAGAACACCCACGCCGCCAAGCAGTTCACCGGCCTGGACGGTTCGGACGTGCCGCTCGACGAGTCGATCGCCGCGTTCAACTCGATCTGCGACGGCGAGTACGACCACTTCCCCGAGCAGGCGTTCTTCATGTGCGGTGGCATTGAGGACCTCAAGGCCAACGCCAAGGAGCTCGGCGTCTCCTGAACGAAGTGAGCCACGTGAGTCACGGAAGTGACTCACGCGACTCGTGGGAGAGGGGCGGGTGCGTCCCGCCCCTCTCCGTACGCCCCCTAGAATTGACCCAACACCCGGCACAACCGCCGGGTGGTGACCCGAGGAGCCACCTTGGCTGCTGAGCTGCACGTCGAGCTGGTCGCGGCGGACCGTAACGTCTGGTCCGGCGAGGCCACCCTGGTTGTCGCGCGCACCACGTCCGGCGACATCGGCGTCATGCCCGGTCACCAGCCGCTGCTTGGTGTGCTGGAGTCGGGCCCGGTGACCATTCGTACGAGCGACGGCGGCACCGTCGTCGCCGCGGTGCACGGCGGTTTCATCTCTTTCGCCGACAACAAGCTGTCTCTGCTCGCGGAGATCGCCGAGCTGGCGGACGAGATCGACGCCGCGCGCGCCGAGCGGGCGCTGGAGCGGGCGAAGTCGGAGGCGGATGCCGCCGCCGAGCGCCGCGCCGACGTCCGACTGCGCGCGGTTGCGGGACACTGAGTCTCGCGACGACGAGTTTTGACCTCAGCCGCGGCCCGTACTGGATACTCCAGGGCGGGTCGCGGCTGAGGCGATACATCTGCAAAGTTTTGTTTTGTTGCCGGTACTGGACGAGATGACGCGAGGAGGTCGGTGGAGATGTTCCTCGCTCTGCTCGTGAGCGGCTCGGTAGTCGCGCTGGTACTGGTGGGACTCTTCGTCTTCGGGCTGCGCCGGCGGCTGATCCAGCGCTCCGGCGGCACCTTCGACTGCAGTCTGCGCTGGAACATCCCCGAGGAGCCCGACCGCTCCGGCAAGGGATGGGTGTACGGCGTCGCCCGTTACAGCGGCGACCGCATCGACTGGTTCCGCGTCTTTTCGTACGCCCCACGCCCGCGCCGCACCCTCGAACGCTCGGCGATCGAGGTGCTCTCGCGCCGTTCCCCCGAGGGCGAGGAGGAGCTGGCGCTGCTGTCCGACGCCTGCATCCTCGGCTGCTCGCACCGCGGTACGCGGCTGGAACTGGCGATGAGCGAGGACGCTCTCACCGGTTTCCTCGCCTGGCTGGAGGCCGCGCCTCCGGGCCAGCGCGTCAACGTGGCGTAGACGGCGAAGAAATAGTCGGGGGGATGGGTCACAGGACCCGTCCCCCCGACTATTTCAAGCCTTCTTTACTACTTCAGACCGTTGTTGATCGCGGTCACCAGCTCGCCATTGGCGGTGTCGCCGCTGAACTCCCAGAAGAACGCGCCTCCCAGGCCCTGCCCCTTCGCCCAGCTCATCTTCGAGCCGATGGTGGCGGGGGTGTCGTAGCTCCACCAGTCGGTGCCGCAGTGGGCGTACGCCGTGCCCGCGACCGTACCGTTGGCGGGGCACTTGGTCTTGAGGACCTTGTAGTCCTCGATGCCGGACTCGTACGTACCGGCGGCCGCGCCGGTCGCGGTGCCACCCGGCTCCTTCTGCGTCACACCCGTCCAGCCGCGCCCGTAGAAGCCGATGCCGAGCAGCAGCTTCTTCGCGGGGACGCCCTTCGCCTTGAGCTTGGCGATGGCCTCGGCCGAGTTGAAGCCGGCCTGCGGGATGCCGGGGTACGACGTCAGCGGGGAGTGCGGAGCCGTCGGGCCCTTCGCGGCCCAGGCGCCGAAGAAGTCGTACGTCATCACGTTGTACCAGTCGGAGTACGCGGCCGCTCCGGCGTAGTCGGTGGCGTCGATCTTGCCGCCGGCCGAGGCGTCGGCCGTGATGGCGGCGGTGACCAGGTTGTTCGTACCGAACTTGCCGCGCATCGCCTGCATCATGTTCTTGAACGCGGCCGGGCCGCTGGTGTCGCAGGACAGACCGCAGGCGTTCGGGTACTCCCAGTCCAGGTCGATGCCGTCGAAGACGTCGGCCCAGCGCGGGTCCTCCACCAGCTTGTAGCAGGAGTCGGCGAACGCGGCCGGGTTCTTGACGGCCTCGGTGAAGCCGCCGGACCAGGTCCAGCCGCCGAACGACCACAGCACCTTGATGTTCGGGTACTTCGCCTTGAGCTTGCGCAGCTGGTTGAAGTTGCCGCGCAGCGGCTGGTCCCAGGTGTCGGCCTTGCCGTCGACGCTCTGGTCGGCGGTGTACGCCTTGTCTATCGCCGCGAAGCTGTCGCCCATGGTGCACTTGCCACCCTGGACGTTGCCGAACGAGTAATTGATGTGCGTGATCTTGCCGGCCGAGCCCGAGGTGTCCAGGTTCTTCACGTGGTAGTTGCGTCCGTAGATGCCCCACTCGGTGAAGTACCCAAGCTTGACCTGGTCGCCGGGGCCGGGCCCCGGGTCGGTGCCACCGCCGGTGGTCCTGACCGCGCGGGCGCCGCTGACCGGGCCCGTCTGGTCGGCGGTGTCACGGGCCTGCACGGAGTACGAGTAGTCGGTGCCGGCGGTGAGCCCGCTGTCCGTGTACGTCGTCGCTGTCACCGTCGCGATCTTGGCGCCGTCGCGCAGCACGTCGTAGTTCTTGACGCCCTTGTCGTCGGTGGCGGCGGTCCACGACAACTTCACCGACGTGTCGGTGATGGTGCTCGCGGAAGGCGTGCCGGGTGCGGTCGGCGGAGTGTCACCGGGCACGGAACCGCCGTTGCACGACCCGCCATTGAGCTTGCAGCCGCTGGGGGAGCCGGAGCCGGTGCCGTTGAAGCCGAAGGACGCGCTGGCGCCGGGCGCGAGGTTGCCGCCCCAGCTCTTGTTCTTGGCGGTCCAGTGGTTGCCCGAGTTGGTGACGTCGGCGTCCCAGGCGGAGGTGACGGACGTACCGGCGGGGAAGTCCCACTCCACGGTCCAGGTGCTGAGGGTGGTGGTGCCGGTGTTCTTCACCGTCCACTTGCCCTCGAAGCCGGTGCCCCAGTCGGAGACCTTGGTGTACGAGGCGGTGGCCGAGGTGGCGGCCTGCGCGGGGGAGGCCAGGCCGACCATGGCGGCGAGCGGGACGATCAGCGCGGTGAGACCGGCTGCCGCTCTGGTTCTGAAACGGGTGCGTAGGGGGGTGGTTGTACTCAAGGGTGCTCCCAAGAGAGAGGTCCGGCGGTGAACGGGGATAGGACCTGCGCCGCTCGGCGAGCACACCTGTTGTCATGACACGCTCACCACTGCGGTGCGGTGAGCGTAGGAAGGTCTGGACCAATCGTCAAGAGGTCTGGACCAGAGCCCTCCCTAATGTGGCTGTTGCCTGGAGGACACCAAGCCGTCAGATTCCCAACTCCTGAGCGAGTACGGCGGCTTGCACCCGGCTGCGCAGCTCCAGCTTCCCGAGCAGGCGGCTCACATGGGTCTTCACCGTGGCCTCGGCCATGGTCAGACGTACGGCGATGTCCGCGTTCGACAGCCCTTTCCCGAGACACGACAGCACCTCCCGCTCGCGCCGGGTGAGCGAATCGAGCACCGCCGGGTCCGGCGCGTTCGCGGACCGTACGGGCGCGGGCGACGCGAACTCCGCGATCAGCCGACGGGTGACGGCGGGCGCGATCAGACCCTCGCCGCCCGCCACGGTGCGTACCGCCTCGATCAGGTCCTTCGCGTCGGTGTTCTTCAGCAGAAAGCCCGCGGCCCCCGCGCGCAGCGCCCCGAAGACGTACTCGTCGAGATCGAAAGTCGTCAGCACCAAGACGTCGGCGAGCTGCTCCGCCACCACCTGCCGGGTCGCCGACACCCCGTCCAGACGCGGCATCTGTACGTCCATCAGCACCAGGTCCGGGCGCAGCTCACGCGCCAGGGCGACCGCCGCCTCGCCGTCCGCGGCCTCCCCCACCACCTCGATGTCCTGGGCACTGTTGAGGATGAGCACGAGGCCCGCCCGTACGGCCGACTGGTCTTCGGCGACCAGTACCCGAATCGTCATGCGTACAGCTCCGTATCGTCCTCTGCGGGCAGTCGCGCCCGTACGTGCCAGATCTTCGTGCCGTCCGCCGCGGTGACGGGGCCCGCCTCCAGCGACCCGTCGAGCAGCGTCACCCGCTCCCGCATCCCCACCAGACCCGCACCCGAACCGGGCGCGCGTGGACCGGGCCGCTCGCCGTACGGGCTGGTCACGCCGACCGTCAGCGTGTGGTCGGTGTGCGCGAGCGTCACCGTGACCGTGCCGGGGGAGGCGTGCTTGAGCGCGTTGGTGAGGGACTCCTGGACGATCCGGTACGCGGCCATCTCGACCGGCGCCGGGAGCCGGCCGCCGGCCGGTTCGCGGCCGTCGTCGAGGACGAAGACGAGTCCGCTGTCGGCGCCCACCGTACGGGCCTGGGCGACGAGGGCGTCGAGCCCGTCCAGCGCGGGGGCGACGGCGGGCTCCTGGTCCGCTCCGCCGCTGTCGCGGAGCAGCCCGATGAGCCTGCGCATCTCGGACAGGCCCTGGACGCTGTTCTCGCGGATGACGGCCAGCGCGTCCGTCGACGCCTGCGGCTCACCGATGGACAGCGCCGCCGTGGAGTGGATCGCGATGGCGGAGAGGTGGTTGGCGACCATGTCGTGCAGCTCGCGCGCCATCCGCGAGCGCTCGGCCGTGATGGCCTGGTTACGGTCGATCTCGGCCAGCAGCGCGGTCTGTTCGGCGCGCAGCCGAGCCGCCTCGGCCGCCTGGCGGTGGTTGCGCAGGGTGGCGCCGGTGAGCGCGGGCGCGAAGGAGACGAGCCCCGTGACGACACCGATGAGCAGCGCTTCCGGCTGACGGAGCCAGGCCAGGGCGCCGATCGTCATGGCGACGGTGATGAGCCCCGTGATGACCGGGATACGGCGGGCCGCGCCCGGGGTTCCGTACACCACGGCGGCGTACATCAAGTCCGTGTACATGAGAACGGTCGCCAGGTTGCCGTGGGTGAACTGGTCCGCGATGAGGGCGACCGTGCCGATGAGCAGGGCCGCACTGGGACACGACCTGCGCAGCAGCTCCAGGAACGCCATCACGGCGAGCGGTACGAGAGTCACCCACGACGGCATGAGTTCGCGCATGGCGGTGGTGTGCAGCCCGAGGCCCCACAGCAGGACTCCGCCGAGCAGGCCGATCACCGCGAGGAGGATGCCGTCGTGGTGGGGGCGGGGGAACCGGGTCACCCGACCATCCAACACGGTACGGACCGGCTTGGCCTCACCGTGCGGGGTGAGCCGGGGCTACATCAAAGGATGCAGTGCGGGTTCGTCATTGGCGACGACGATTCGGGGCTTCGCGGGCGGGAGGGTTGGCAGCGTAACGGGAGGAGAGTGACCACCGTGATCGTCACGCTGATCATCATCTGCGAAGTCGGCTTCTGGATCCTGCTGGCCGGGGGCCTGGCCCTGCGCTACGTGGCGAGGATGCCGCGCGCCGGGGCGGCCGTGCTGCTCATGGAGCCGCTGCTGGAGGTCGTGCTGCTGGTCGTCACGGCCGTCGACCTGAAGAACGGCGCGGAGCCGGACTGGAAGCACGGGCTCGCGGCGGTCTACATCGGCTTCACGGTCGCGCTCGGCCATCGCACCATCAAGTGGGTCGACACCCGCGTCGCGCACCGCTACGCGGGCGGGCCGGCGCCGGTACGGGCGCCGAAGTACGGCACTGCGCGGGCGGTGCACGAGTGGAAGGTCGCCGGGCTGTGGATGCTGGCGGCGGGAATCGCGATGGGGTTGCTGCAGGCGGCGATCTGGTACGTCGGGGGGGACGGCGAGATCGGCTCCCTGCGGGCGTGGCAGCAGAAGATGCTCTTCGTGATCGGCATCAACGCGATCATCGCGGGGACGTACACGGTGTTCCCGAAGCGGGAGCCGGTGGGGTAGGCGGGGGGACGGGTGCCGCTGCGCGGGGCTTCCCCGACCCGCCCCTTCCCGCTGTGACACTTTGCGGCTCCGCCGCGTGGGGGCTCCGCCCCAGACCCCGCTCCTCAAGCGCCGGAGGGGCTGGTTGGTGCGGCCGAATCCAGCCCGTCCGGGGGTCTGGGGGCTTGCCCCCAGTTCGGGAAGGGGCGGGGTGGGGAACAAGCCCGCCGCAGGCGATGCGCCCCTACCGCTCGCCGCCCGGTACCCACAGCACGTCCCCGACCTCCTTGTTGGCCACCCTGGCCAGGATGAACAGCAGGTCCGACAGCCGGTTCAGATACGTCGCCGTCAGCGGATTCATGACCTCCCCGTGGACCTCGAACGCCGCCCACGTCGACCGCTCGGCCCGCCGCACCACCGTGCACGCCTGGTGCAGCAGCGCCGCCCCCGGCGTACCCCCCGGCAGGATGAAGCTCCGCAGCTTCTCCAGCTCCTCCAGGAACCGGTCGCAGTCCGCCTCCAGCTTGTCGATGTACGACTGCTCGACACGAAGCGGCGGGTACTTCGGGTCCTCGACCACCGGAGTCGACAGATCCGCGCCCACGTCGAAGAGGTCGTTCTGGACCCGGACGAGGACCTTCACCACCGCCTCGTCGAGCTGCCCCAGCGCGATCGCCGTCCCAATCGCAGCATTCGCCTCATTCGCGTCGGCGTACGCCGAGATCCGCAGATCGGTCTTGGCGGTGCGGCTCATGTCGCCCAGGGCGGTGGTGCCCTTGTCGCCGGTACGGGTATAGATGCGCGTCAGATTGACCATGAGGCCAGCCTAATTACGCCCCCGCCTTCCGGAAGACCCGTGTGCCCACCGTCACGGCGGCCACCACCAGCCCGGCCGACATCAGGACGCCGTACAGCAGTGCGGTTGCCCATTGTGGCGCCGACGTGACCTACGGGGCGGTCGCTCGTTTGATATGACGAACAGATGTGCCGGGTTCGTACGAGGCTCGGCACATGTCCGCCATCTGAGACGTCAACCGCTCCCCGGTCGACAGGCCGGTGTCTGCGATCGCTCTAAGTCGCAGACTCAAGGTTGACCAGCTCAAGTCATCATCCCGAAGAGGTGCCGTGATGACTACGTTCGATGCGAGTGAGCCCACCCACCCCGCCGTGCTTCCTCAGCGGCGGGCTCTGGAATCCGCGCCAGCAGACAACCCTCGGAGCAGGGACGAAACGGGACGCGGAGACCATCGGCAGCGTGCCGACGGCACTGGTTTCGAACATGAGCGAGGGGAGACTCCCGGCGGCAGCACTTTGCCCCAGGAGCGTCACCCCAAGGCCGTGAGCGCGCCAGTCGCGCCCAAGGCTGAGGGAGTAACCGCTGCCCGTGAGGGCGGCATCGTCCGTACCGCTGGAACTGGGGCAGCGTGGGTGCCGGTCCTAGACCGCGACGGCATCCCGCTGATGCCTACACACCCGGCGAGGGCCAGGAAGCTCCTCGCCTCAGGGCGCGCGGTCGTAGCCAAGCACACACCGTTCGTCATACGCCTCAAGGACCGTACTTCGGCGGAGTCGGAGGTGACCGGTGTCGAGGTGCGGATCGATCCCGGGAGTAGGGCGACGGGGATCGCAATCACTGTGGACCAGAACGCGAGCCGCTGCTCGTCGGTGGCTGCTTGGGTTCGGCGTGGCCTGTTCGCTGTTGAACTTGCACACCGGGGAAACCACATCAGCAAGAGAATGAAACAGCGTGCCCTGTACCGCCGTCGTCGGCGCAGTGCGAATCTCCGATACCGGCCCCAGCGTTCCAAGAACCGTGCGCGGAAGTCGGGCTGGCTCCCGCCCTCGGTTCAGCACCGTGTCGACAGCACGGTGTCTGTCGTCCGTCGGCTCGCACGGCTGTTTCCCGTACGCGAGGTCCACGTAGAACGCGTCGCCTTTGACACGCACGCCCTCTCGGCGGGACGCCCTTTGGAGGGAGCCGAATACCAGCAGGGGACCCTCTTCGGCTTCGAGATCCGGGAGTACCTGCTGGCCAAGTGGCGCCGGGCATGCGCCTACTGCGGTGCAGCGGGTGTCCCGCTCCAGATCGAGCACATCCACCCCCGGGCGCGGGGCGGGAGCGACCGAGTTGCCAACCTCACGTTGGCCTGCCGCCCGTGCAACCAGGCTAAGGGGGCAATGCCAGTGGCTGAGTTCCTGGCCGATCGCCCCGACCGGCTCGCAAGGATTCAGGCACAGGCCAAGACGGGGCTGAGGGATGCCGCCGCCATGAACGCCACGCGTCATAAGCTGTTCCAGGCGCTGTGTGAGCTGGGCGTGCCAGTGCGTGCCTGGTCCGGAGGGCGTACGAAGTACAACCGGATCCGCTCCGGGTTGGCCAAGACCCACACGCTCGACGCCTTGTGCGTGGGTGAACTTACTGAGGCCGTAGTCCTGGTACGCCACCCAGACTTCGTACTGGTCGCGTCTGCGACCGGACGCGGCGTCTATGCACGCACCACCCCTGACAAGTTCGGCTTCCCACGACTCCTGCGCCCTCGGCAGAAGCAGCACTACGGATTCACTACCGGGGACTTGGTCTCTGCGTGCTTGTCGTCGGGCAAGTACCAGGGGGCCCACACCGGACGAGTGGCTGTGCGCGCCACTGGCCGCTTCAACATCCGTACCGCTTTGGGCCTCGTTCAAGGCGTACACCATCGCCACCTTCGGCTGCTCCAGCGATCGGACGGTTATGGCTACAGCAGGCGCCTGGAAGGGTGTGTTGAGAGGTGAGGGGCTCGGTGGCAGTGTGATGTCCGTCATTTGGACCGTGACGCGCATCTCTTCGCCGCCACTCGGCCCCTCACGGGCGCTAACCTCCGCCGGAGAGCCTGAGTAAACAGGCGTTAAGGCCGAAGGAATCAAGGGGTGTGTCGTGGCCAGGAAGCTCGCCGTCATCGGAGCCGGACTCATGGGGTCCGGTATCGCGCAGGTCTCGGCGCAGGCGGGCTGGGACGTCGTGCTGCGCGATGTCACCGATGCCGCGCTGACCCGCGGCCGTGACGGCATCAAGGCCTCGTACGACAAGTTCGTGTCCAAGGGCAAGCTGGACGCCGCGGACGCCGAGGCGGCGCTCGGCCGCATCACCACGACCACCGACCTCGACGCGGTCGCCGACGCCGACATCGTCGTCGAGGCCGTCTTCGAGAAGCTGGAAGTCAAGCACGAGATCTTCCGCGCACTCGACAAGATCGTCCGGCCGGACGCGGTCCTCGCGTCCAACACCTCCGCCATCCCGATCACCAAGATCGCGGCCGTGACGGAGCGCCCGGAGCGGGTCGTCGGCGCACACTTCTTCTCGCCCGTACCGATGATGCAGCTGTGCGAGCTCGTACGGGGCTACAAGACCAGCGACGAAACGCTCGCCACCACGCGGGAGTTCGCCGAGTCCGTCGGCAAGACCTGCATCGTCGTCAACCGCGACGTGGCCGGCTTCGTCACCACGCGCCTCATCTCGGCCCTCGTGGTCGAGGCCGCGAAGCTGTACGAGTCGGGCGTCGCCTCGGCCGAGGACATCGACATCGCCTGCAAGCTGGGCTTCGGGCACGCCATGGGCCCGCTCGCCACGGCGGACCTGACCGGCGTCGACATCCTTCTGCACGCGACCAGCAACATCTACACGGAGTCGCAGGACGAGAAGTTCGCGCCGCCGGAGCTGATGCGCCGGATGGTTGATGCCGGTGACATCGGGCGCAAGAGCGGGCAGGGCTTCTACAAGCACCACTGATGCCGTGTCAGCTTCTGGGTCACCCTCAGGAGTGAATTCGGTATCGGTTCGCTTACGGACGGCAACTTCCTGACCCGTAAGGCAGTCAGTTGGGTGCAGGGAAAGAAACAAGACACGGAGAACTGACGCACTCTCGGGGAGCGCATATGCACATCAGGGGCGACCACGTCGAGCTGGTCGTCGGGGGCCGCCTCGACGTGCGCAGCGCGGCGGACGCCCGTACGGTCCTGCACTCGGCCGTCGACGACGGTGTCGGCGATCTCGTGCTGGACCTGACCGAGCTGGATTCCTGGGACGCCACCGGACTGGGCGTGATCATGGGCGCCCACCGGCGGGCCGGGCGGGCGGGCCGCAGGCTTGTGCTGCGCGGCGTACCGGCCCAGATGCAGCGCCTGCTGGTGGCGACCAGACTGCACCGCATTCTCGCCATCGAGGGCGGCCTGGCCGCCGAGTCGCTGCCGCGCGTCTGAGCGGCACGGCGTAAGGCGCGAAGCGGCGCGATCCGTACGGCGGGCGCACAATCCTCACGAGACTGTGACGTCCCGGGCGGGGTGGCACCCCTCTGGTTCCCGGATACTGTGCGAAGGTCTAGGGTTCGGTCGCCTGCTGATTGACGAACCCGAGTACGGCGGGCACCGGACCAGAAGCGACAGCGCGCGTGGGAAAGGCCGGGAGGGGCATCCGCACGCAACGCATCTGGGGGGCTTGACCATGGACCCGATGAACCCGATGAACCAAGGGCCGGAAGAGTACGGCCACGACGACGACCTGCTCGGCGAGAGCGAAACCGGTGACGGATCGCGCCGGCCACCACGAGACGCGATGCCACCGGCCCTTGCCCAGAGCAGCGGCCAGAGCAGTCCCGTCAAGGGGAGCGGGCAGGCCTCGTCGGCACCCGCCCGCACCGTGCAGGTCGTCGTGGGCGACTTCCTGCTCACCGTCAACCCCGTCGACGGCAGCGAGATCGAAGTCTGCCCGCCCGGCGAGCGCCCCGCGCGGCCGGCCAGGCACAGCGCCGACGACCGCGCCGAACTGCTGCGGGCGTCCAGGCCGCCCGTACCGCCGGGGCCCGCCGTTCCCGAGCTGCCGCTCCTGGAGCGGCAGGAGGAGCGCGAGAGGCTCGTGCGGCTGCTCGCGCGCGGCCGCTCGGTGCGGCTGACCGGGCCGTCGGGATCCGGGCGTACGGCGCTGCTCGATGCCGTCGCCGACGACTGCGCGGACCTCGCGCCCGACGGAGTCGTACGGCTCAGCGGAGCCCACCGCACGCCCGAAGAGCTGCTCCACGACCTGTTCGCCGCCGTGTACAGCGCGCCGCTGCACCGCCCGGACCGGGCGGGGCTGCTCGATCTCGTCCATGACATCGGCGCGGTCGTCGTCCTCGACGACCTGGAGTTCGGCGGGGCGGCCCTGGACGAGCTGCTGGAGGCCACGCCCGAGTGCGCCTTTCTGCTCGCGGCGACACCCGGCGTCGCCGCTCCCTCGCCCGACTCGCACATCGAGGAGGTCTTCCTCGGCGGTCTCGGCCGCAGCGCCAGCCTGGAACTCCTGGAGCGGGCCGTGGAGCGGCCCCTCACCGAGGACGAGGCGAACTGGGCGGGCGACCTGTGGTTCGAGTCCGAGGGGCTGCCGCTGCGCTTCACGCAGGCCGGTGCGCTGCTGCGGCAGCGCGACCGGCTGCGCGCCGACCCCAACGCCTTCGACGAGTACGGGTACTTCAACGAGCAGCCGTTCGACGCGCCCTTCGACGCGGAGGACGGTCACGACGTACCCCTGCCGTCCCTCGCCGAGGGAGCCATGCCGGCGGCGCTCCTCGCGTCCCGGCTGAGCGAGTCCGCCCGCGCCACGCTGCGCTTCGCCATCGCGCTCGGCGGCGAGGTCCCGCACCAGGCGCACCTGCCGGCCCTCGTGGGAGACACCCACGCGGACGCCGCGCTCGGCGAGCTGATGAGCTGCGGGCTTCTCTCGCCGGTCGGAGCGCACTTCCGGCTGGCGGCCGGTGTGGCCGTACAGCTGGAGGCCGCCGGTTTCGCGGACGACGTGGCGGAGCAGGCGCACACCGCCGCCCAGCACTACGCCTGGTGGGCAGGCCACCCCTCGGTGTCGCCCGAGCGGGCGGCCGCGGAGGCCGACGCGATGCTCGCGGCGATGGGCGCCCTGGTGCCGGGTACGGAGGCGGGGCACCCGAGCGCCGCCGTCCTGCTGGCCCGTACGGCGGCGCCCGCCTTCGCCGCCGGGCTTTCCTGGGGCGCGTGGGAGCGGGCGCTGCGGGCGGGCCTTGAGGCCGCGCGCATCGCCGGGGAAGTTGCCGAAGAGGCGTACTTCCACCACGAGTTGGGCGTCCTCGCGCTCTGTACGGGCAGTCTGGACCGGGCCCGGGCCGAGCTGGAGGCGTCCATCGCGATGCGCGGCGCCGTGGCCGACAAGAGCGGCACCGTCGCCGGACGCAGGGCGCTGGCGCTGGTCGCGGACCGCTCCGGCGCGGGTGCCGGCGGGCTCGTGCTCGGCGGACGTACGCCCGCGGGCGAGGAGGTGCCGGCGGCTCGGTACGAGGAGTCGGCGTCGCCGCCCGGTGGCGTACCGGCAGCGGTCGTACCCCTGTCGCTGTCGGCCAGGCTGGGAGAAGGGGCGGGTGACGACAGCACGTTGGTCACCCACCGCTCGGCGGAGGCCGGTGGTGGTGGCGCTGGTGGCCGTCTCGCCGTGCTCACCGGCGCCCGGCGCAACATGGTCGCGGCGGGCGCGGGTGCGCTGCTCGTCGCCGTACTCGGCACTGTGGTGACGCTCGGCGCGGCCTCGGACGGCGACGAGCCGCCGAACAGGGTGACGTCCGAGCAGTCGGCCAACGAGGACGACGGGCAGGACGGGCTGATCGCCGACGAGCCGACCCAGGGCTCGACCAAGCGCCCGGGCGACCCGGGCTATCCGTCCGGTCCTGGTACGTCGGGGCGGCCGCAGCCGGGGCAGGGTGGCGACAGCGGGGTGCCGGGTGATCCGTCGACGAGCGGCAGGCCGACGGACGACGACGCGTCGTCCCCGGGCAGCAAGCCGCCGACTTCGGGGGACCCGACGACCCCGGGCGGCGGTTCTACTCGGCCTCCGTCCACCCCGGCACCGACCACCCCGCCGCCCACGACGCCTACGGAGTCGCCCACGACAACGTCACCGACCACTGCGCCGCCGACAACACCGCCGACGACCCCATCGGAGTCGCCCACGACCTCGCCGGGAACGTCCGACTCGGCGAGCGCGCCAGTCACTTCGAGCGCGCCCGGTTCATCGGGACCGTCGGAGACCGATACGACCTCTCCGAGTCCGGTGATCTGAGGCGGGGGCGGGGGAGCTTTGTTTCCCCACCCCCGCCCCTTCCCGAACTGAGGCGCTGCCCCAGACCCCGGTCCTCAAACGCCGGACGGGCTGAAGGTTGCCGCATGCGGAAGGCTTCAGCCCGCGGCGCCCATGATTGGGGCCGCGCCTGGCGGTCAAGCCGCGCCTGGCGGTCCGGCGGCGCGTCAAATCGGGGCGGCGCCCAACCATGCCGTGCGCGACAATCCAGCGTGCCCGGGGAAACAAGCCCGTCCGGCGTTTGAGGACACGCCCGTAGGGCGTCCAGGGGGCTGGGGGCTTGCCCCCGGTTGCGGGGAGGGACGGGTAGGGGAAATGGCCCTCGGTCGTCAGAACAGGCGGAGCTTGTCGTCCTCGATGCCTCGCATCGCGTTGTAGTCCAGGACCACGCAGCCGATCCCGCGGTCCGTCGCCAGTACGCGCGCCTGCGGCTTGATCTCCTGCGCCGCGAAAATGCCCCGTACCGGCGCCAGGTGCGGATCCCGGTTCAGCAGCTCCAGGTAGCGGGTGAGCTGCTCCACGCCGTCGATGTCGCCGCGTCGTTTCAGTTCCACCGCGACCGTCGCGCCGTCCGCGTCGCGGCACAGGATGTCCACCGGGCCGATGGCCGTGGGGTACTCGCGGCGGATCAGCGAGTAGCCCTCGCCGAGCGTGTCGATGCGGTCGGCGAGCAGCTCCTGGAGGTGCGCTTCCACGCCGTCCTTGATCAGCCCGGGGTCGACGCCCAGTTCGTGGGACGAGTCGTGGAGGACTTCCTCCATCGTGATGATCAATTTCTCGCCCGCCTTGTTGATCACCGTCCAGGTGCCGGCATCGTCCCCTGTGCCCTCCTTGAGGGTGCACGGCGGCGACATCCAGTTGAGCGGTTTGTACGCCCGGTCGTCGGCGTGGATCGAGACGCTGCCGTCCGCCTTCACCAGGATCAGACGGGGAGCGGAGGGCAGATGGGCGGTGAGCCGGCCCGCGTAGTCCACGGAGCAGCGGGCAATGACGAGACGCATGGGGCGCAACGCTACTCGACGACAAGCGGTCTACGCGATTCGCCCAGTAAGACCCCCTTCGTTGTTGGCTGGTTGTGTTCCCAATCTCCTGGTGCGGCCCCGACCGCACGCTTAACTTGGATGCAGGAGGTCGTCGTACGTGCACTCTGCGTCGTCGTCCGTCTTCCCTGCCCGTAAGACCCCGGCCCCGGGGTCGCGAGAGGAGAACCCATGTCGCTCGACGTCTCACCGGCACTGTTGGAACAGGCCGAGCGAGGCGATGTCGACGAAGCCGCATTCGTCGACTGCGTCCGGACCTCCCTGCCTTACGCATGGGAGATGATCAGCTCTCTGGTGGCACAGCTGAAGGTCGACGGTGGCGAGTTCGCCGACAACCAGACGCCTCCGCCGGACGAGCAGGCACGTGGTCAGCTCCTGCGTGCACTCGCGAGTGACGCGATTCGCGGTGCGCTGCAGCGGCACTTCGGCGTACGTCTTGCATTCCAGAACTGCCACCGCGTAGCGGTGTTCCCGCTGGACTCCTCGTCGGACGAGCGGCTCGGCCGCTTCACCTCGATCAGGGGTCAGCTTCTCAACCAGTCGCCGGAACTTCGGGACTGCTGAGGCAATGCTGCCGCTCCGCATCGCGGGAGGTCCACTGATGCGGAGCGGCGGCGTCCCCGCCGGCACGGCACGGTCAGGACAGCAGGGGAAGCACTTCGGACCCCAGCAGCCGTACGTTCTCCTCGGTGGCCGCCAGGTCGCCCGAGCCTTCCACGAGCAGCGCGAAGCGTGTGATGCCGGTCCGCTCCGAGGTCGCCGCCAGCCGGTCGGCGGCCAGCCGGGGCGGCCCCACCGGATGCAGCTCGCACAGCATTTCCGTGTAGGCGACGGGGTCCCGCATCGCGCGGTGCCGTCCGTCGACCGTCACATGGGCGTCGAGGCCCTGCTTGAGCCACCCGGGCATCGCCTTCGTCAGCGTCTCCGTGCCGTCGGCCGCGCTGCTCGCGATCTGAGCCACTCCGGCCGAAACATGGCCTGCCCGCGCGACCTTTTCCGGCTCATGTCCGGCGGCCAGCGCGAGCCTGCGCCACAGCGCGACCATCTCCGCCTTGTCCTCGTCACCGCAGTGCATGCCGAGCAGCATCGGCAGCCCGCGCTCGGCGGCCATCCGTACGCTCTTCGGGGAGGTACACGCGAGCACGACCTCGGGGCCGCCCCCTTCCTCTTCTTCGGCCGGCGTCTCGCGCAGCAGCTCGTCCGGCCTTGGTACGACGGCGACTTCACGGAAGTCGAACCGCTCGCCCCGCGCTTCGACGCGCGGTTCGCGCAGCCAGCGCAGCAGCAGGTCCAGCGACTCGGGGAACCCGTGCTCGTATGCCGAAAGACCCTGTCCGAACACCTCCAGGTCCACCCACGGCCCGCCCCGCCCGACGCCGAGCGTGAAACGCCCGCCGGAGGTGAGGTGCAGCAGCGCGGCCTGCTCGCCCAGGGCGACCGGGTGCACGGTGGGCAGGACGCTGACCGCCGTACCCACGCGGATGCGCCGGGTGCGCCCGAGCAGCAGCGCGGCGAGTGTCACCGCGGAGGGGCACACGCCGTACGGCACGAAGTGGTGCTCCGCCAGCCAGACCGAGTCAAGCCCGGCTTCCTCGGCGACCTCGGCGGACCGCACCGCGCGGTGCAGCGCCTCCCCCTGGCCCTGGCCCGGAAACTGGGCCGCCAGTACAAACGTTCCGACACGCATCGCCTTCTGCCTCCTTACGGCCGACGCGGCTTCCCCCTTACTGGCAACAACGTCTGACACGTGCCAAAGGCACGGGTGCGCGTGAAGTTGTTGCGATTTTCCGGTAAGCCGCGCCCAGCGGCGGGCGGCCCGCACGCGCTGCGGTACGTGTACCCCTGTCGGATGGCCCTAGGCTGGGTGAAAACCCCTGCCCGTCCGACCCGTGAGGTTTCAGGTGTCCCCGCGTCGCAACCGCCCCAAGGGCGGCGAGAACCCGACCGAGTCCCAAAGTGGCGCGGCAGGAGAGAGGTTCGGGCTCCAGAGCACCGAGTCGTGGCAGGGCGAGGAGTGGTCGCTGCGCCACGTCGCCGGCGCGAGTGCGGCGGGCAAGCGCTACCGCTGCCCGGGCTGCGACCAGGAGATCCCGTCCGGGGTCCCGCACCTGGTGGCCTGGCCGGAGTACGGCGGTGTCGACGACCGCAGGCACTGGCACAAGGCCTGCTGGAACGCGCGGGACCGCCGCACCACGAAGGTGCAGCGGTCCCGTAATGCCCCGCGCTACTGACGGGCCGCGAGGCCCCATGTGGTCCTCGCGGCCCGCGCCGTCACACGTCGCGCTTGTCCAGGGCGAGGAAAGCGCCGCCGAGCACCACGGCGGTCACGCCCAGCAGGATCCACAGCGGCTCCCAGCCGGCCGGTCCCGAGTCGGTGACCGAGACGTCGTAGAAGGCGCTGAGCTGGTTGGGGATCGAGTACTCGAAGAGCGCCTTCTGAAGGTCGGCCAGCGTCTCGGAGAACATGAACATCGCCAGCACCAGCGGCAGCAGCACCACGCCGATCATGATGGTGATCGCGCCCGCCGAGTGCCGGATGAGCGAGCCGACGGCGAGGGAGAGCAGACCGAGCGTCGCGATGTAGAGGCTGATGCCGATCGTCGCGCGCAGCCAGTCGCCGCCGGTGGGCGTGGCGCCGTCCAGCGTGGCGGTCTGGATCGCCCCGACGATGGCGGTGGTCACCAGGGTGATGGCGAAGGCCAGCACGAAGAAGACGATCGACTTGGCCGTCAGCACGCGGGAGCGGCTCGGGCAGGCCGTGAGGGTCGTACGGATCATGCCCGTGCCGTACTCGGACGCGACGGTCATCACGCCGAGCGTGATCACCGGGATGGCGCCGAGCAGCACACCGAAGAAGCCGAGGCTGAGCACCGGGGTCTCGCCGAGGTCGGCGCCGGACGAGCCGACGGCCACCGTCGAGAGCACTCCGATGCCGAGGACGAGCACGATCATCACGCCGAGCGTCCACACGGTGGAGCGCACCGACCGGATCTTCGTCCACTCGGAGGTGAGCGCGTCCCCGAGCGTCGCCCTGCGCACCGGGATCGGCGAGATGTACGACGCGACGCCCTGCTGCTGGTAGTGCTGCGGGGCCTGCTGCTGGTACGGGGTCGTCATCGGGCGTCCTCGGGGCTGTCGGTGTCGCTGTCGCTCTTGGTCAGGTCGGGGGCAGGCGCGGGGGCGGCTGCGGGCGCGGGAGGCGCCGCCGGGGCGGCAACAGGGGCCGCGTACGGGTTCTGGCCGGGCGCGGGGTAGCCGGGGGCGGCTGCGGGCCCGCCCGGCGTCGGGACACCCGCGAAGGGCTGTCCGCCGGCCTGGGGCGGCGGCGGGGCGTACCAGCCGTCCTGCTGCGGCAGGGGCTGGGCGTAGCCGCCGGGGTGCTGAAGCTGCTGGGGCTGCTCGAAGCCGGCCAGCTGGTCGGCCGTGGAGCGGTAGTCCACCGCGCCCTGGGTCATCCGCATGTACGCCTCCTCCAGCGAGGCCTGGTGCGGCGAAAGCTCCCACAGCCGTACGTCGGCGTCGTGCGCGAGGTCGCTGATCCGCGCCAGCGGCAGCCCGGTGACGCGCATCGCACCATCCTGTTCGGTCATGACGTGCGCGCCGGCCTCGGTCAGTACCGACGACAGCTTCTCGCGCTGCTGCGGCTCGGTCTGCGGCGTACGCACCCGGGCGAAGTCCGCGGAGTTCGCCGAGATGAAGTCCTTGACGCTCATGTCGGAGAGCAGCTGCCCGCGCCCGATCACTATCAAGTGGTCGGCGGTGACCGCCATTTCGCTCATGAGGTGGCTGGAGACGAAGACCGTACGGCCCTCGGCGGCGAGCGTCTTCATGAGGTTGCGGACCCAGAGGATGCCCTCGGGGTCGAGGCCGTTGACCGGCTCGTCGAAGAGCAGCACCTGCGGGTCGCCGAGGAGCGCCGCCGCGATGCCCAGGCGCTGTCCCATGCCGAGCGAGAAGCCGTTGGAGCGCCGCCTGGCGACGTCCTGGAGGCCGACGACCCCGAGCACCTCGTCGACGCGCTGGGCGGGGATGCCGGAGAGCTGCGCCAGCGACAGCAGGTGGTTGCGCGCGCTGCGTCCGCCGTGCACCGCCTTGGCGTCGAGCAGGGCGCCCACCTGGCGGGGAGCGTTGGGAAGCTTGCGGAAGGGGTGACCGCCGATGGTGACATGGCCCGCGGTGGGCTCGTCGAGCCCGAGGATCATGCGCATGGTCGTGGACTTGCCGGAGCCGTTGGGACCCAGGAAGCCCGTCACCGTGCCCGGGCGTACCTGGAAGGAAAGGTTGTACACGGCTGTCTTGGCGCCGTAGCGCTTCGTCAGGCCGACTGCCTCGATCATTGTCTGCAGCCCCATCGACAGGTCGGGTGGTCGGGGCTGTGACCGTCTGGCCGAACGCGCCCCCGTAAGGGTTAGGAGGATAACCAGCGGCTGACGGTTCCTGCTAAGGCGGTACGTGAGGTGCCGGCTCTACGCGTCCCGCTTCTTCAGCAGGACATATCCGCCCACCAGGGCCGCCGCGACCCACACGGCCATGATCAGCAGCCCGCCCCAGGGGCCGTACGGCGCGTCGTCGTTGACCGGTGGGACCACCTGCATGATCTTGCTGCCCGCCTGGTCGGGGAGGTACTGGCCGACCTTCTTGGTCGCGGAGACGTTGCCCAGGATCGGCGCGAGCAGGAAGAAGAACGGCATCAGGACGCCGAGCGCGAGCACCTGGCTGCGCAGCATCGAGGCGACGCCCATCGAGAACAGCGCGATCAGGGTCATGTAGAGGCCGCCGCCGATGACCGCGCGCAGTACGCCCGGGTCGCCGATGTCCGCTTTGAGGTCGCCGAGCATCGCCTGGCCGAGGAAGAAGGAGAGGAAGCTTGTGATCATTCCGACGGCCAGCGCGAGCGCCGCGGCGACGGTGATCTTGCTGAAGAGGAAGGTGCCGCGCTGCGGGACGGCGGCGAGCGACATGCGGATCATTCCGGTGTTGTATTCGTTCGACACGACCAGGACACCGAAAACGATCATTGCGAGCTGCCCAAGACTCGTGCCCGCGAAACTCACAAACGTCGGATCGAAGGCGAGCTTGTCCTCCGCGCTCAGCTTCTGGAATTCGTTCTTGGAAAGAATACTGATCAGTACGCCGAGGCCGATGGTGACGATTGCGGCAAGGCTGAGTGTCCATACTGTGGACTGAACCGATTTGATCTTGGTCCATTCCGACTTGAGTACCTGTGCGACCGCCATGACTCAGGCCCCCCTCTTCTTCGTCTTCGCCTTCTGCTGCTGCACGCCGGCGCCCCAGCCGGCCCCGGGGGACCCGGGCCTCTCGCCGTCGGAATGCGCGTGGTACTCGACGGATTCGGCGGTCAGGCGCATGAAGGCTTCCTCCAGCGAGGCCTGCTGAGGGCTCAGCTCGTGGAGTACGAGCTGATGCCTGGCGGCGAGATCACCGAGCTGCTCCGAGGTCACGCCGTCCACTTCCAGGGACCCGTTGGCCGCGCTGACCGCCGTGATGCCGGCCTCGTGCATGACATCGCGCAGCCGCTCCTGCTGCGGGGAGCGCAGGCGTACGTAACTGCGCGAGTTCTCCCGGATGAAGCCCGCCATCGACGTGTCGGCGAGCAGCCTGCCCTGGCCGATGACGACCAGGTGGTCGGCGGTGAGCGCCATTTCGCTCATCAGGTGGGAGGAGACGAAGACCGTACGCCCCTGGGACGCCAGCGACTTCATCAGGTTGCGGATCCAGTGGATGCCCTCGGGATCGAGCCCGTTCACCGGCTCGTCGAACATCAGGATCTCGGGGTCGCCCAGCAGCGCGCCCGCGATGCCCAGCCGCTGCCCCATGCCCATCGAGAAGCCCTTCGCGCGCTTCTTCGCGACCGATGTCAGGCCCACCGTTTCGAGGACCTCGGAGACCCGGCTGCGCGGGATGCCGTTGCTCTGGGCCAGGCAGAGGAGGTGGTTGTACGCGCTGCGGCCGCCGTGCATGGCCTTGGCGTCCAGAAGTGCGCCGATGTACTTCAGCGGGTCGCGGAGGTCGGCGTAGTGCCTGCCGTCGATACGGACATCACCGGCGGTCGGGCTGTCCAGTCCCAGCAGCAGCCGCATGGTCGTGGACTTGCCCGCCCCGTTCGGGCCCAGGAAGCCGGTGACCATGCCCGGCCGTACGGTGAAGGTCAGATGGTCGACGGCCACCTTCTCGCCGTAACGCTTCGTCAGCCCCGTCAGTTCGATCACTGAAATTCACCTCGCGAAGGTGCCTCGGTCAGTGTGGCCGGCCTGTTCGTCCGGCCGGGGGTCCGGGGGTTGCCCCCGGGAAAGCACAGCATGTCGGCCACGCTAAGGGCGCGCAAAGCCCCCCGCCACTGGAATGACGGGGGGCTTTTTCGCGGTACTACGGCCGCTAGCGGGTCTGCTGGGCCGGGACGCCGCGCGTGATCGGCTCGTCGTCGGCCGGCGCGCCGGCGGCGGCGACGGCCGCACCGGTCAGCGTGGCCAGCATCTCGCGGACGTTGGTCAGCTGCGCGTTGATGGAGTCGCGGCGGTTGGTGAGCGCCGCCAGCTCGCGCTCGGATTCGCTGCGGATCCGGTCGGCCTTGGCGTTGGCGTCGGCCACGATGTCCTCGGCCTGGCGCTGCGCGGTCTCCACCGTCTGGCGGGCGCGGCGCTCCGCGTCCGTACGCAGCTTCTCGGCCTCGAGACGAAGCTGCTCCGCGCGGTGCTCGATCTCGGCCAGACGCTTCTCGGCCTTGGCCTGACGCGAAGCCAGGTCGCGCTCCGACTGCTCGCGGCGCTTGGCCAGGTTCGTCTCGAAGTCCGCGGCGGCCTGGGCGGCCTTGGCGCGGGTCTCCTCGAAGAGAGCGTCCGCCTCCTCGCGCTTCTGCTGTGCGTCCTTCTGGGCCTCGCTGCGCAGCGTGGAGGCGTCACCCTTGGCCTTCTCGACGATACGAACGCCCTCGTCGTCGGCCTTCGCCTTGCGCTCGGCGGCGAACGACTCGGCGTCGTTGCGCACCTGCTGCGCGGCGGACTCGGCGAGCTCGCGGTGCTGCTCGGCGGCGCGACGGGCCTCCTCACGCAGGTCCTTCGCCTCCTCCTCGGCGAGCCGGAGGATCTTCTCGACGCGCGCACCGAGCCCGGCGTACGACGGCTCCGCGTCGCTCACCTGGGCCTGGGCGTTCTGCGTCTCGAGGTGGAGTTCCTCGATGCGCTTTTCCAGAGCAGTGATTCGGGCCAGAGCACTGTCACGGTCGGCGACGAGTTTGGTAATGCGGTCGTCCACCTGACCGCGGTCGTAACCACGCCGCACGAGCTCGAAGCCGAAGGGGGAGGAAGTGTCGCTCATGGGGTTCCTGGGTTCCTGTCGAATGTGACCGGTGAGGTGTTAGGGGGAATCCTAGGGGCCTAAGCGGCGTGTCATCGAGTCAATGCCCGTTTGATCTGGAGAATGACACCCCTTTTGAGTGGCTAACCGTCGGATGACTTGCCACCCGAACGGGTTGCGCCCGCCGCGGCGCCCGCTTTGACCCCGCCTGCCCCGGACCCGCTGTTCGATGCCGTCTTGCCGCCCCCGGAAGGTGCCTCAAAGGACTCCAACGCCTCAAGTACGTCCTGGACACGGGAGATTTCAGCCTGAATGTCCTCCCGGCGGCGTACCAGCACATCGAGTTCGCGCTGGCCCTCCTCGACCATGCGCGCCGCCTCGGCCGTGGCCTCGGCGTGCACCCGCTCGCCCTCCCGTACCAGGTCGGCCTTCTTCCGCTCGGCCTCCTTGAGCAGCGCCTCGGCCTTCTTCACCGCGCCGAGCCGGACCTTGGCCGCCTCCGAACTCGCCTCGGAGATCATCGCCTTCGCCTTCGCCTCGGCCTCGGCCTGCTGCTCCGTCGCCGCCTTCACGAGCTTGTCGACACGCTCGCCCGCCGTCCGCAGCTGCTCGGACGTCTCCCGGCGGGCCCGCTCGTGCAGCTCCTCGATCTCGCTCTCGATGCGGGTACGCAGCTCCTCCGCCCGCTCCCTTATGGCGGTCGCGTCCCTGCGGGCACCGACCAGCAGCTCGTCGGCGTCCGTACGGGCCTTCTCCACCAGGGAGTTGCCCTCGACCGTCGACTCCGACACCAGCCGCTCGGCCTCCTTGCGGGCCGCGCCGACCATCGTGTCGGCCTGCTCCTCCGCCCGTGTCGCGGCGAGCAGCGCCTCCTCCTGGGCCTTGGCCATCAGCTGGTCGGCCTGCTCGGCGGCGTCCGAGCGGCGCTTGGACGCCGCCTGACGGGCCTCGTCGAGCAGCCGGTCCGCCTCGGTGCGGGCGTCGCCGCGCATCCGCTCCGCCGCTTCCTCGGCGTCCGCCTTGACCTTCTGGGCCTCGGCCCTGATGCGCTCCGCCGCCTGCTGGGCGGAGCCCACCATCTCGGCGGCCTCCGCGCGCAGCCGCTCGGCCTCGCCGCTCGCCTCGGCGATGAGCTGATCGGCCTGCGCCGCCGCGTCGCCGCGCCGCTTGTCGGCGGCCTCGCGCGCCTCGTCCAGGATCCGGTCGGACTCCGTCCGCGCCTCGGCGTGCACCCGCTCGGCCTCCGCGCGCAGCCGCTCCGCTTCGGCGTTCGCGTCGGCGACCAGCTTGTCCGCCTCGCCGCTCGCCTCGGAGACGAGTTTGTCCGCCTGGGAGGCCGCGTCGCCGCGCCGCTTGTCGGCCGCCTTGCGCGCCTCGTCGAGAACCCGCTCGCCCTCCTCGCGCGCCTCGGCCCGCAGCCGCTCGGCCCCGGCCTCACCGTCCGCCTTGATCTGCTCCGCCTCGGCCCGCATCCGCGCCGCGTCCTGCCCGGCCGCCGTCAGCGACTGCACGGCCTCGGCCGCCATGCGCTCGGCCTCGCCCGTCGCCTCGCCGACCAGCCGGTCCGCCTGCGCCGCCGCCTCGTTGCGGATGCGGTTCGCGTCCTCACGGGCCTCGGCGCGCGAACGGGCCGCGTCCTGCTCGGCCGAAGCCAGCGCGTCGGACGCCTCCGTGCGAAGCCTCTGGGCGTACTCCGAGGACTCGGAACGCAGCCGCTCCGCCTCCGTGATCGCGTCCCCGACCGTGCGCTCCGCGAGCGCCTTCGCGGCGTCCGTCTCCTCCCGCGCCTGCCGGCGCAGCCGGTTCGCGTCCTCGGTGGCCCGCTCCCGCTCCTCGTACGCGTCGGCGCGGAGCCGGTCCGCCTCCTCCTGCGCCTCGCTCTTCGTACGCTCCGCCACGTGCTCGGCGGCGCTGCGCAGCCCGGCGATCTCCTCCTCGGCCTGCTCGTGCAGCCCGGCGACCGATTCCCGTACCTGCTGCGCCGTCTGCTCGGCGGCCGCGACCAGCTCGGTCGCCCGGTAGTCCGCCTCCTGGACCAGGCGCTGCGCCTCGGTCTGCGCGTCCTCGACCCGCTTGCGGGCGGACGCCAGCAGCTCCTCGCTCTGCTCACGGGCCGTCGTACGCTCCCGCTCGGCCTCCTCGCGGGCGGCGGCCAGCGTCTCCTCGGCCTCCCGGCGGCGCCTCGCGGCCTCCTCCTGGGCGGCGGTCAGCGCCTCGGCTGCCTCGTTCCCGACGCGCTCGGCCGCGGCCGCGGCCTCCGCACGGATCCGGTCCGCGCTCTCCTGCGCCTCCGACTTGAGCCGCTCGGCCTCGTTCGACGCCTCACTGCGCAGCCGTACGGCGACGGCCTCACCCTCGGCGCGCGACTGCGACGCGTCGGCGGCAGCCTCGTCCCGCAGCCGCTCCGCCTCCGTCTCGGCCTGCGCCTGGAGCGTACGTACCCGCTCGGCCGCTTCGGTCCGCAGCCGCTCGATCTCCTCGCCGGCCTCCCGGCGCAGCCGCTCGGCCTCGGTCCGCGCGTCGCCCAGCGCCTTCTCGGCGGCGGTGACGCGCTGCTCGGCCTCGGTGTGCAGCCGGGTCAGTTCCGCGGTGGCCTCCGCCTGGCGGGCCGCGATGGCGCGCTCGGCCTCCTCGCGCAGGGCGCGGGCGGCCTCCTCGGCGTCGGCGGTGGTGCTCGCCGCCTGCTCCTCGGCCTCCGTACGCAGCCGGTCGGCCTCGGCGCGGGTGCGCTCCAGGGTCTCCTCGGCCTGCTTGCGCAGCGTCGTGGCGCGCTCGATGGCCTCGCCGCGTACGCGCTCGCTCTCGGCGGAGGCGGACGTACGCAGCTCGTCCGCGTCGCCCCGCGCCTTGGTCAGGAGCTCCTCGGCGGTCCTGGCCGCCTCCTCGATCTGCTGGACGGCCTCGCGGCGGGCCTCGCCGCGGATCCGCTCGCCCTCGGCGACCGCCTCGGACCGCAGCTGCTCGGCCTCGCCGCGCAGCCTGCGCGCCTCCTCCTGCAGCTCGACCGTCTTGGCCCGGTACTCCTTGGTGTCGTCCTTCGCCGCGCCCTTGAGCTGGTCGGCCTGGGCCGCCGCCTCGCTGCGCAGCCGCTCGATCTCCGCCTCGGCCTCGCGGCGGATCCGCTCGGCCTCCTCGGACGCCTTGCGGGTGGTCTCCTTGGCGTCGTTGGACGCCTTGGTCAGGACCTCTTCGGCGGTACGGGCGGCCTTGGCCAGCGCGGCCGCCGAATCCTCGGCGGCGACCGTACGGGCCTTCTCGGCGGCCTCGGCCACCAGCCGCTCGGCCTCGGCGACGGCGTCGGCACGGGCCTGCTCGGCCTCCGCCTTCAGCGCCTCGGCGTCCTTCGTGGCCTCGCCGACCAGCCGCGCGATCTCGGACTTGGCCGTACGCGTGCGCTGCTCATTGACGGACTCGGCCGTGGTCAGCTGCTTGGCCGCCGCGTCCTTGGCCTCGGTGAGGACCTTCTCGGCCTCGGCGCGCGCCTCGCGCAGCGCCGTCTCGGCCTCCTGCATCCGCTGCTCGGCGGTGCGGCTCAGCTCGGCCGCCTGCCGACGCGCCTGCTCGGACTCGGCGGTCGTCGACGTACGAAGCTGCTCGGCGTGGGTCGTCGCCTCCTGCGCCTGGTTCGAGGCGGCGTTCAGCAGGCGCTCGGCGTCCTTGCGGGCGCGCAGCAAAATCGCTTCAGCCTCGGCGCGGGCGTTCTCCGCCTCGGAGCCGAGGCGCTGGCGGGCCTCCTGGGTGACCCGCTCGGCCTCGGCGCGGGCGGCGGCCAGGGCCTGCTCGGCCTCGGCGCGGGACTCCTCCAGGAGCCTGCGGGCCTGCGACTCGGTACGGGCGCGGAGCTGTTCGGCCCACGCCACGTTCTCGTTGACGTGCGCCTCGACGGTCTGCCGGCGCTCGGAGAGCTCCTGGTCGAGCCGCTGGCGGCGGGTGACCGCCTCCGTGTGCAACTCGGCCTGGAGCCTTGCCTGGTGCTCGGCGTGCTCCTGGAGGATCCGCTGCGTCTGCGCCCGGGCGTCGCGCAGTTCGCGCTCGGCGTCGGTGCGCAGCTGATCGGCCTGAATCTGGGCATTACGGAGCAACTGCTCGGCCTGGTAGCCGATGTCCGCCGCGTCGTAGGCAGGCCGGGACGCGAGGTTGCGGCGCGCCTCGTGGAGCTTGGCGCGCAACACCTCGACCTGGTAGCCGAGGTCCTCGGCGTGCTGAACCGCCTTCTCCCGCTCGGTCTTCAGCCGCTCCATCTCGGCTTCGAACCGCGAGAGATGGTCGGTCTCACCCCGCTGTTGGCTCTCCTGGCGTTCGTAGCCCCGCACTGCGCGGTCCCATCCGTCCCCTGGTCGCAACTCTTCCGAAAACTCCGAACAAGCACCGCCCCGACAAACGGGCGGCCCCCGGGGGGAATGGTCTCAGATCAACAGTGAGGCATGGGTCACAGCCCCCGGTCCGACCCCGGTCCGGCCCCGGACCGGAACCGCCCACTCTACCGGCGTGGAATACGGGGGACTGTGTTCCGGTCAGTGCTCCGGGGGGGAGGAGTGGGCCGAAGTGACCAGTTCTGTCAGTACGCCGTGGCAGTCCTTGGGGTGCAGGAAGGTGATGCGGGACCCCATGGAGCCGATGCGCGGCTCGTCGTAGAGGACCCGTACGCCCTTGTCGCGGATGTCTGCCGCGTCGGCGTCCACGTCCGGTGTCCCGAAGGCGATGTGGTGGACCCCCTCACCGTTCTTGGCCAGCCACTTTCCGACCGCGGAGTCCTCGCGGGTGGGCTCCAGGAGCTGGAGATAGGTGGCTCCGCCGTCGGACGTCTCGTTGATCTTGAGCATGGCCTCACGTACGCCCTGCTCCTCGTTGACCTCCGAGTGGTACACCTGGAAGCCATAGGTCGAGCGATAGAACTCGATGGTCTTGTCGAGGTCGAAACAGGCGATTCCGATGTGGTCGATTCGCGTCAGCATGGGTCCAGTGCAGCGCTATTGGTGGTGGTTACGCAACGTGCGCGCGATCACACTCGCTGCCCGGTGACCGGGCCCGTACCGCTCAGTACATTGAGGTAAACCCTCGTTCACTCCTCATCCCAAGGGGCCGTGCCTCATGCCTGGAACGAACCGCACTACGTCAGTCATCGTCGCTGGTGCCCGTACGCCCATGGGCCGACTGCTCGGCTCTCTGAAGTCCTTCTCCGGCGCGGACCTCGGCGGGTTCGCCATCAAGGCCGCCCTGGAACGGGCCGGCATCGGCGGTGACCAGGTCCAGTACGTGATCATGGGCCAGGTGCTGCAGGCGGGCGCCGGGCAGATCCCGGCTCGGCAGGCGGCTGTGAAGGCCGGCATTCCCATGGCCGTGCCCGCTCTGACCATCAACAAGGTCTGTCTGTCCGGGCTCGACGCGATCGCCCTGGCCGATCAGCTGATCCGCGCCGGTGAGTTCGACGTGGTGGTGGCCGGTGGACAGGAGTCCATGACCAACGCTCCTCACGTGCTGCCGAAGTCCCGTGACGGCTTCAAGTACGGCGCGATCGAGATGCTCGACTCCATGGCCCACGACGGGCTGACCGACTCCTTCGAAGGCATCGCGATGGGGGAGTCGACCGAGAAGCACAACACCCGGCTCGGGATCGCCCGCGGGCCGCAGGACGAGTTCGCCGCGCAGTCGCACCAGCGGGCCGCCGCCGCGCAGAAGAACGGGCTCTTCGAGGCGGAGATCACGCCCATCGAGATCCCGCAGCGCAAGGGCGACCCGGTTCTTTTCTCGAAGGACGAGGGGATCCGGCCGGAGACGACGGCGGAGTCGCTGGGGAAGCTGCGGCCCGCCTTCGCGAAGGACGGGACGATCACCGCCGGGACCGCCTCGCAAATCTCTGACGGTGCGGCCGCTGTGGTCGTGATGAGCAAGGCCAAGGCTGAGGCTCTCGGGCTTGAGTGGATCGCCGAGATCGGGGCGCACGGGAACGTGGCGGGCCCTGACAATTCCCTCCAGTCGCAGCCCTCGAACGCGATCGCGCACGCGCTGGGCAAGGAAGGGATCGGGGTTGAGGACCTCGACCTCATTGAGATCAATGAGGCTTTCGCGGCGGTTGCGGTCCAGTCAATGAAGGACCTCGGGGTGTCCCCGGAAAAGGTGAACGTCAATGGTGGTGCGATTGCCCTGGGGCATCCGATCGGGATGTCCGGTGCGCGGGTTGTGCTGCACCTCGCCCTTGAGCTGAAGCGGCGGGGCGGCGGCGTGGGCGCTGCCGCGCTGTGTGGTGGTGGCGGCCAGGGTGATGCGCTGATCATCAAGGTCGCGGGCAACTGACGCGCACGTAACCCTTCCGTAGTGCTTGATCGAGGAGCGGAGTTGTGATGCAGGACGTCCCCGAGCTGGTGGCTCAGGCGCGAGAGGGCCGGCCGCGTGCCGTTGCCCGGCTGATCTCGCTGGTCGAGGGGGCGTCCCCGCAACTGCGTGAGGTGATGGCGGCGCTGGCTCCGCTGGCCGGCAACGCGTATGTGGTGGGCCTTACGGGGTCGCCGGGGGTCGGTAAGTCCACGTCCACTTCGGCGCTGGTATCGGCGTACCGGCGGGCCGGGAAGCGGGTCGGGGTGCTGGCGGTGGACCCGTCGTCGCCGTTCAGTGGCGGGGCGCTGCTGGGGGACCGGGTGCGGATGTCCGAGCACGCGTCGGACCCGGGGGTTTACATCCGGTCCATGGCCACGCGCGGGCATCTGGGCGGGCTCGCGTGGGCGGCGCCGCAGGCCATTCGGGTGCTGGATGCGGCCGGGTGTGACGTGGTGCTGGTCGAGACGGTGGGGGTCGGGCAGTCGGAGGTGGAGATCGCCTCGCAGGCGGATACGTCTGTGGTGCTGCTGGCGCCGGGGATGGGGGACGGGATCCAGGCCGCGAAGGCGGGGATCCTGGAGATCGGTGACGTGTACGTCGTGAACAAGGCCGACCGGGACGGGGCCGACGCGACCGCGCGGGAGCTCAACCACATGCTGGGGCTCGGGGAGTCCCGGGGGCCGGGCGACTGGCGGCCGCCGATCGTGAAGACGGTGGCGGCGCGGGGCGAGGGGATCGACGAGGTCGTCGAGGCGCTGGAGAAGCACCGGGCGTGGATGGAGGAGCGCGGGGTGCTGTCCGAGCGGCGGGCGAAGCGGGCCTCGCACGAGGTCGAGACGATCGCCGTTACCGCGCTGCGGGAGCGGATCGGTGACCTGCGGGGTGACCGGCGGCTGGGGGCGCTGGCGGAGCGGATCGTTGCGGGGGAGCTTGATCCATATGCGGCGGCGGATGAGCTGGTGGCGGGGATTACGGAGGCGTAGGCGGGTCGGCTGTGGGGCGGGGGCGGGCCGCTCCGGGGGCGGTGTTCGGGACTGCATGATTTAGGCGCGATACGGTGCCGAATCGCGAAGCCCGCGCCCTGCCCACAAATCACGCTTTACGTCCCGAACACCACCCCCTGCGCGTCCCGCCCCCTCACGCCGGTGGGTGGAGTGCGGGTCGTCCTTGCCGTCCGGCGATTGAGGACCGGGGTGCGGGACGGCTAGTCGGCGTCGTTGTCGTCGTCCGCGTCGTCCCGGTCCGCGGTCACCTTCGCCGTCGTGGTGTTGACGTTCAGCTCGTGGTGCTTGCCGTCCTTGCCGTGGATTTCGACCTCCCAGGCGTGGGAGCCCTCGTCGTCGTCCAGGTCGACGGACGTCAGCGTGCCCGGCTGCGCCTTGAGGGCTGCTGCGGCCGCCTCGGTCAGGGTGACCTTCGTGTTCTGCGGAGCGCGGTCACGGTCGTCGTTGTCCGTGTGGGTGCTCACTACCTTTGCCGTCTTGGCGTCCACGTCGACGTCGTGCCACTTCGTGTCCTTGCCGAAGACGTCCATCTCCCAGACGGGCTCGTCGTCGTCGAGTTCGGCGCCGGTGACCGTGCCCGGTGTGGAGTTGACGGCCGCCGTCTTCGCCTCTTCGAGGGTGATCGTGTGCGTGCTCGGCGCCGGCTTCGTGTCGTCGGCCGAGGTGGCGAACGCCGTGGCCGTGCCGCCGCCGATGAGCAGGGCCGCAGCGGCGGTGGCAATGACGAGCTTGCGCTTCATGAGGGTTCCTCCCGAGCGGTTGGTTGCTACGGGGATCAATGCTTGCTGAGGGATGCTGAAGGCTGGCTGAAGCCTGCTGAAGGCTTCTTCAGGTTCGGTTTGCGAACCTGGGCGCATGCGCTTGTTGATCGTGGAGGACGAGAGGCGGCTCGCGGTGGCCCTGGCCAAGGGGCTCACCGCCGAGGGCTTCGCCGTGGACGTGGTGCACGACGGGCTCGAAGGGCTGCACCGGGCCGGGGAGGGCTCGTACGATCTCGTCCTTCTCGACATCATGCTGCCCGGCATGAACGGTTATCGGGTGTGTGCGGCGTTGCGGGCCGCCGGGAATGACGTGCCGATTCTGATGCTGACGGCGAAGGACGGGGAGTACGACGAGGCGGAGGGGCTCGATACGGGCGCGGATGACTATTTGACCAAGCCGTTCTCGTACGTGGTGCTCGTCGCACGGGTCAAGGCTCTGCTGCGGCGGCGGGCGAGCGCCGGGGCCTCGCCGGTGGTCGTTGTGGGGGATCTGCGGATGGATACCGGCAGTCGGCGGGTGTACGCGGGTGAGGACGAAGTCGTGCTCACCGCCAAGGAGTTCGCCGTGCTGGAGCAGTTCGCGGTACGGGCCGGTGACGTCGTCAGCAAGGCGCAGATCCTGGAGCATGTGTGGGACTTCGCGTACGACGGCGATCCGAACATCGTCGAGGTGTACGTGAGCGCCCTGCGGCGCAAGCTCGGCGCCCGCCGGATTCAGACGGTGCGCGGTGCCGGGTATCGGCTGGTGGCGGGATGAGGCGGCTCTTCGGGTCCGTACGGGCCAGGGCGGCGCTCGGGGCGACCGTGGTCGTCGCGGTGGCGCTGGTGGCGGCCGGGCTGGCCGTGCTGCTGGTGCTGCGGGCGAATCTGATCGACCAGGCCGACCTCCAGGCCGAGGTCGACGCCCAGAATGTCGCCTCGCAGGTGGCTGTGGGGCGCCCGTACGGGGGTGTGGAGTGGCCTGACGACGTGCCGGTGCAGGTCGTGGGCGATGACGGACAGGTGCTGGCCGTGAGCGAGGACCTGGAGGCGATCGAGGGGGCGGGGAGTCCCGAGGTCCGGGTCGGCGGCGGTGGGTCGGGCGAGGACGACGACGATGACGACCCCGGGCGGGGGGAAGTGTCGAGCGACGAGCCCCGGCTGTCGTCGGGGAGCGCGACGGTGGATGGCGAGCGGGCCGACTACCGGTTCGCCGCGGTTGAGGCGACGACGCCCCGGGGGCAGACCGTCACGGTGTACGCCGGTGCGCCGCTGGCCGCCGAGCAGGACGCCGTCGGGACGGTGCGGGAGGCCATGCTGATCGGGCTGCCGGCGCTGCTCGTGGTGGTGGGCGGGGTGACCTGGCTGGTGACGCGGCGGGCGCTGCGGCCCGTGGAGGGGATCAGGCGCGAGATGGCCGCGATCACCGCCTCCGAGGATCTGTCGCGGCGGGTGCCGGAGCCCGACGCGCATGACGAGGTGGCGCGGCTGGCCGTGACCACCAATGAGACGCTGGCGGCGCTGGAGGCTTCCGTGGAGCGGCAGCGGCGGTTCGTCGCCGATGCCTCGCATGAGCTGCGGAGCCCGATCGCCTCGCTGCGGACGCAACTGGAGGTGGGCGCCGCGCATCCGGAGCTGCTCGATGTGGAGGGCGCGGTGCGGGACACCGTACGGCTCCAGGGGCTGGCCGCGGATCTGTTGCTGCTGGCGCGGCTGGACGCGGGGGAGCGGCCGGGGCGGGCGCGCGTGGACCTGGGTGCGCTGGTGCGGGAGGAGGTCTCGCAGCGGACTGCCGACCGGGTGCCTGTGGTCGTCAAGGGCTCGGGCGTGTTCGACGTGGCCGGTTCGCGCGGGCAGTTGGCGCGGGTGCTCGGCAACCTGCTCGACAACGCGCAGCGGCACGCGAGGAGTTCGGTCGAAATCCGGTTGCGGGGCGTGGGTGGTGCTGTGATGGTTGAGGTCGCCGACGATGGTGCGGGGGTGCCGGTGGGGGAGCGCGAGCGGATTTTTGAGCGGTTCGTACGACTCGACGACGCCCGAACCCGCGACGACGGTGGCGCGGGACTGGGGCTGGCGATCGCCCGCGATGTGGCGACGCGGCACGGTGGCTCGTTGAGTGTGGGTGAAGGAGAGGGCGGCGGTGCTCTCTTCACGTTGCGACTGCCGGCTGCGGCTGTCTCGGCTGATTGTTGACGTTGGCGACCCGGTGCGGCATCCGTGCCGACGGACGGAGTCCGGCGCAGCGGCTCGAAGCCCGGGAGGCCCTCTGGGGCCGAGTGGTGCGAGGGGCGCGTGGGGAGTGGTCGGGCGGCGGTGCTCTCTTCACGTTGCGGCTGCCGGCTGCGGCGGCCTAGATTTTTCCTCGTCGGCCTCGGAGCTGCTCGACCACCGGGGTGAGGGCGGCCTTCATGTCGGCCAGTGCCTCGGGGGACAGCATGCCGATGAAGTGCCGGCGTACGGATTCCACGTGGTGCGGAGCGACCTGCTTCATCGTTTCGCTGCCCTGGTCCGTGAGTACGGCGTACAGGCCGCGGCGGTCGGATTCGCAGTTCTCCCTGCGGACCAGTCCCGCGTTCTCCATGCGGGTGATCTGGTGGGAGAGCCGGCTCTTGGACTGGAGGGTGGCTGCCGCCAGGTCGCTCATCCGCAGCCGGCGCTCCTGCGACTCCGAAAGATTGACCAGGATCTCGTAGTCGTTGATCGTCAGCCCGTACGGCTGAAGATCCTTTTCGAGCTGATAGGTCAGCAGCCTGTTGGCGTCCAGGTAGGTCCGCCAGGCGCACTGTTCGGCATCGGTCAGCCAGGGGGTGGCCGTCTCGGTCTCCATGTATGGATTCTACCTAAGAAGTTGAATGCTGGACGAAGTCTACGGAATGTGACGCTCGGCACCCAACAAGGGTGCAGACGTTCGACGTCACACTCCGCAGACTACCGCTCACAGCCCGAAGCGACGCGTGAGGTCCCCCAGCTGACCGGGAAGACGCGGTGCGCCCCCCTGCTGACCCTGCCCCCCACCATGCCCGCCGGGCACCCCCGCCTGGGACGGGACGGCGCCCGTGGCCTGCTCGGCCATGAGGAGTTCGGTGGACTGGAGCAGCACGGTGCCGGCCCCGACGAACTCGAACTGGTGCTCCTCGCCCGACGTACCGCCGATGCCGGTCAGTGACCTGATCCCGCCCATGACGCCCGCCATGTACTGGTGGTCGTAGTGGTGGCACGGGGACGGGCAGTCCGCCCAGCCCACCAGGGCCTGCGGGTCCACGCGGATCGGCGGCTCCATGAAGACCACCGGGCCGTTCGACGCCGCCACGAACTTTCCGGTACCGATGAGGGTGAGGAAGCCGGGGACGATCGACTGCTTGAGCGCGAGCGTCGGTTCGTACGCCAGAAGGTTGCCGGAGCGGATCGTGAGGTTGCCGTTGTCGAGGTCGAAGCTGTTGACGTCGAAGGCGCGGTCCGCGAGCAGCATCTTGCCCTGGCCCTCCGCCACCACCCAGTCGCTCGCGTGCAGCGGCGAGTGGAAGCTGGTGCGCAGGAGGCGGTCGAAGCGGCCGTGGCCGATGCCGTTGAAGTCGATGCGCCCGTAATAGGCGATCATCTTCCCCTTCTGCAGGAACCACTGGCTCCCCTTGAGCTCCACGCAGAAGGTGTACGGATTGACGTTGTCGTCGGACGGGAGCGTGTGCGGGTCGAAGACGACATGGCCTGCGGGCATGGGGGTCGTCATAGCTTTTCCTCCGAGGCCTGTACGTACACCGCGCCGCTGCCGGACAGCTCCAGCTGGAACGCCTCGCCCGAACCGCGCCCCACCATGTCGCGCCAGCCGAGGGCGGTGGAGAGCTTGTTGCGTACGTCGCCGTGGTGCGCGACGTACGCCTGCGGGTCGACGTGAATCGGCCGCTGGGGTGTGATGGGGATCTCGATCACTCCGCCGTGCGCCATGACCGCCACCGCGCCGTGGCCCTTGAGCGTGGTGGTGAACAGGCCCTGGCCGGTCACCTGGCCGCGCACCATGCCCATGACGCCGCCCTGGGAGCCCATGAACATCGTGCCCTGGGTGAGGGTTCCGTCAAAGGCGAGGAGGCGGTCCGCCTCGACGCAGAGGGTGTCGCCGGTGAGGTTGATCACCTGGATGTGGTGGCCCCCGTGACCGAACATGACCGTCCCGGAGCCCTCGACCGTCATGAGCGGGGTCGACTCGTTCGCGACCCGGCGGCCGATCATGGACATCACACCGCCCTGGCCGCCCTGGATGTTCGGCGTGAAGGAGACGTCGCCCTGGTACGCCAGCATCGCGCCGCGCTGGCTGAACATCTTCTGGCCGGGCGCGACCCGCGCCTCGACCATGCGGGAGTTGATCTCGCGGAACGGCATCAGACGTCGCCCCCGACGGTGTTGCGCTCGCTCGGCTGCACGTAGACGAGACCCTCGCCCTCGAAACGGATCTGGAACGCCTCGCCCGAGCCCTCGCCGATGAGCGTGCGGAAGTTGACGCCCGACTGGAAGTGCTGCTGGAGGTTGCCCTGGTGGGCGATGTACGCGCCGGGGTCCACCTGGAGTGGGTACTGGGCCGAGACGCGCAGGACGACCGCCGGGCCGTCCGACATGATCGCCGCCTGGCCGGTGCCTTCCACGGTCGTGGTGAACAGGCCGTTGCCGGTCGCGCCGCCGCGCAGCCCGGTGAAGGAGGTGCCGGTGCGCAGGCCCGCGTCCGTACACAGGAGATTGCTGGATTCGACGTACAGCTTGTCGCCGTGGAGAGAGACGAGGTTGATCTCGCTCGCCCGGTCGGCGAAATAGCACGTGCCGTGGCCCTTCACCTCCATCACGGTCATCTGCTCACCGGTCAGGCGGCGGGTCACCATGCCGCGCACGCCCTCACCGCCGCCGGACATCTTCTTGAAGGCCATCTGGCCGTCGTACGCGACCATCGAGCCGTTTTTAGCTTTGACGGCGTCGCCGGTCATGTCGACGGCGAGCACCTTGCTGCCTTGGAGTCGGAACTGAGCCACGTGAGTGACGGTATCCCGTGACCCCGACCCTGATAAAGGGCAGGAGGAGGGGGCTGCCACAATGGGGTGCGAGCTTGTGCACGCGTTCACAAGATCAATGACAGTTTCCGCGACGACGAAGGTTGCCCCTCCGTGGACATCAAGACCGCTTCCGCACTCCGCCGCCTCCGCCTGGTTTCCGCACCCGAGGCGGTCTCCTTCCTGCTGCTGCTCGTCTGCTCGGTGCTCAAGCGCACGACGGAATTCAACGCGGTCCCCGTCATGGGTGCGATCCACGGTGTGCTCTTCATCCTGTACGTCCTCTTCTGGGCCGACGCCTGGAACCGGACCAAGTGGCCGCTGAAGACCGCCGTCTTCTACTTCGTCATGTCCGTCCTGCCGACCGGCGGCTTCTTCGCCGACAAGCGCCTCAAGCGTGAGGCCGAGGACGCGGTCATCGCCGGCCGCGCCCGCCAGGAGAGCGTGGTCAAGGGATGATCGTCGCCTTCTCCGTCAGCCCACTGGGGGTGGGCGAGGACGTCGGGGAGTACGTCGCCGACGCGGTGCGCGTGGTCCGGGAGTCCGGGCTGCCGAACCGTACCGACGCGATGTTCACCTCGATCGAGGGTGAGTGGGACGAGGTGATGGACGTCGTCAAGCGCGCCGTCGCCGCCGTCGAGGCCCGCGCCCCGCGGGTGTCGCTGGTCCTGAAGGCCGACATCCGGCCCGGTGTCACCGACGGCCTGACCTCCAAGGTCGAGACGGTGGAGCGCCATCTGGGTGCCTGATCCGGCGCCCGGTCATGTCGTGACCTGATGTGCCGACAGCCCCCCACCGCCATGGCGCGGTCGGGGGCTTCGTCGTTCAAACGGCCGGACGCCAAAAACCGCCCGCTCGGACGACCCGGTTCGACACGCCGCCAAATGTCCCCTTATGTGGGGGTATCGAACGCCCTCGACTGCGGGAGGCACAGTGCGGCCGGACGGCTACGACTACGACACCCACAGCCGGCTCGCCGGGCCGATGACCGATCCTGGCACCGGCGCGTACCGGGTTCAGTACCGGAGTCTGATGGCGCAGGAACCGCACCGAATACGCGCCGTCCTGCTGATGACGCTGGCTCCGCTGCTCTCGGCGCTCCTGCTGGTCTACCTCGTCTGGCCCACCCACTGGACCGAACGCGAGGGTGGCGACCGCTGGCTGATCCAGCTGGACCGGGTGATGCTGGTCTCGATCGGCCTGATCATGTTCTTCATGCTGGTCAACGTGGTGTCGATCGCACACGCCACGATGGTCGCCAGGGACCCGGTGCCGGTGCCACCCGAGCCGGGAACCCGGGTCGCGTTCCTCACGACGTACGTACCGGGCAAGGAAGCCCTCTCCATGGTACGGGCCACGCTCGAAGGCGCGGTCGGGCTCCGGCACGACGGGCCGCTCGACATCTGGCTCCTCGACGAGGGCAACGACGAGCAGGCCCGGGCACTCTGCGCGGAGTTGGGCGTACGCCACTTCACGCGCAACGGCGTACCGGAGTGGAACACCAAGAAGGGCCCGCACCGGGCGAAGACCAAGCACGGCAACTACAACGCCTGGCTGGCCATGCACGGCGACGCCTACGACTTCTTCGCCTCCGTCGACACCGACCATGTGCCGCTCCCCAACTTCCTGGAGCGGATGCTCGGTTACTTCCGTGACCCGGACATCGCCTTCGTCGTCGGGCCGCAGGTGTACGGCAACTACGAGAAGGGCGTCACCAAGGCCGCGGAGTCGCAGCAGTTCCTTTTCCACGCCCTGATCCAGCGCGCCGGCAACCGCTATGGCGCGCCCATGTTCGTCGGCACCAACAACGTCGTACGCGTCAAGGCCCTCAAGCAGGTCGGCGGCCTGTACGACTCCATCACCGAGGACATGGCCACCGGCTTCGAGCTGCACCGCAGGAAGAACCGCGAGACCGGGCGGTTCTGGCGGTCCGTCTACACCCCGGACGTGCTGGCGGTCGGAGAGGGCCCGGCCTCCTGGACCGACTTCTTCACCCAGCAGCTGCGGTGGTCGCGCGGGACGTACGAGACGCTGTTCAAGCAGTTCTGGAAGGCGCCGCTGCGGGTGCCGCCGGGCCGGCTCCTCACGTACTCGCTGATGCTCGTCTACTACCCGATGACCGCCGTCAACTGGCTGCTCGGCATCCTCAGCTGCGTCCTGTTCCTGTGGTTCGGGGCCTCCGGCACCCAGGTGTCGTCGTCGGTGTGGCTGATGCTCTACAGCGACGCGGCGGCCCTCCAGATCGGGCTGTATCTGTGGAACAGGCGGCACAATGTCTCGCCGCACGAGCCGGAAGGCTCGGGCGGTCTGGCCGGCATGGCGATGTCCGCGCTCTGCGCGCCGATCTACGCCAAGTCGCTGGGCTCGGCTGTGCTGCGCACCCGGGGCAGGTTCGTGGTCACGCCCAAGGGCGGCGAGGCGAGCCCCGACCGGCTGCTGACCTTCCGCATCCATCTGTTCTGGGCGGCTGTGCTGATCGGCTCCCTGATCGCCTCCTTCCACCTCGGTCACACGCATGCGGCGATGCGCACCTGGGCCGTACTGGCGCTGGTCATCGCGCTCTCGCCGGTCGCTGTGTGGTGCTGGACCTCGGCGCGGGAGCGCCGCGCCGCGGCCAAGGCCGTCAGGCCCGCCAAGGCGGCGGGGGCCGGCAGCACCGTGCCGGGTGAGGAGCCGGAGCCCGCGTTCGCCACGACGACCGGAGGGAACTGACCCATGGCCTACCGGCCGACGAAGAAGTTCAAGAAGACGCTGCTGGGCGGCGGAGCTGTCGTCGTGCTCGCCGGGCTCAACGCGCCGGCGGCGCTGACCTTCGCCGAGGAGAAGTACCACGCGTACAAGATCGCCCAGCCGGGCTACAAGGCGCAGTACGGGTCCTGGTCGACCGTCGACATTCCGGAGGAATACCGTACGAACGCGATTCACGCGGCCCTGCTCAACAGCGGGAAAGTGCTCATCATCGCGGGCTCGGGCAACGAGGAGGAGAAGTTCGACGAGGGCACCTTCGAGACCGTCCTGTGGGACCCGAAGGACAACTCCTTCAAGCTGGTCCCCACCCCCGAGGACTTCTTCTGCGCCGGGCACGCCCAACTCCCCGACGGACGACTGCTGGTGGCGGGCGGCACCGCGCGCTACGAGGTGCTGGGCGACAAGGTCATGCGGGCCGGCGGCGGAATGCGCGTCAAGAACGAGAACCCGGACAAGGCCATCACCTTCAAGAAAGGCACCCGGTTCCGCTCGCCGTCCGGAGTGGTGTACGTGTCGAAGTTCGACGTGACCGTGCCGAAGGCCAAGCGGGACTTCAAGATCTCGTACGCCAAGAGCGGGCGCATGCTGCCCTGGAAGACCACGGTCAAGGCAGCGGAGGCACGGGTCTTCGTCGAGGCGGTGGAGGACGGGCCGAAGGCTGTCACGAAGCAGTCCGCGCAGTACGAGATAGAAGGGCTGAAGGGGGAGGACGCCGACAACGCGTACGGGCTCGCCGAAGCGATAACCATGGACAAGCAGGACTTCCAGGGGATCAGGGCGGCGTACGAGTTCGACCCGAAGGCGGAGAAGTACATACCCGTCGACCCGATGAAGGAGGCGCGCTGGTATCCGACGCTGGTCACCCTCCAGGACGGCAAGGTGCTCGCCGTCTCCGGGCTCGACGACGTCGGCGCGATCCTCGCGGGCGACAACGAGTACTACGACCCGAAGACGAAGAAGTGGTCGAAGGCGCCCTTCCGGTACTTCCCGACGTACCCGGCGCTCTTCCTCACCAAGGGCGGCAAGCTCTTTTACTCCGGGGCGAACGCCGGCTACGGGCCGGCCGACAAGGGCCGCGAGCCCGGCATCTGGGACCTGGAGAAGAACACCTTCAAGAAGGTCGGCGGGCTTACGGATCTCGACCAGACGGAGACCGCCGCCTCACTGGTGCTGCCGCCCGCGCAGGACCAGCGGGTGATGATCCTGGGGGGCGGGGGAGTCGGCGAGTCGGACAAGGCGACCGGCCGTACGGCGATCATCGACCTGGACGAGGAAAGTCCGGTGTTCGAGCGCGGTCCGCAACTCCCGCAGGGGACAAGGTACTTGAACAGCGTGATCATGCCGGACGACACCATTTTCACCAGCGGTGGCTCGACGGACTACCGGGGCCGCGGCGCCAGCAACATCCTCAAGGCGCAGTTCTACGACCCGAAGACGAACGCCTTCAAGGAGGCGGCCGATCCGACGGTGGGCCGCAACTACCACTCCGAGGCGTTGCTGCTGCCGGACGGCCGGGTGGTGACCTTCGGATCGGATTCGTTGTTCGGCGACAAGGACAACACCAAGCTCGGCAAGTTCGAGCAGCGGATGGAGGTCTATACGCCGCCGTACCTCTTCCGGGACAAGGCGCTGCGTCCGGCGCTGGGTGCGGGGCCGCGCGAGCTGGGCGCGTCGGGGAGGGCGACGTACAAGACCGCGCATCCGGAGCGGATCGCGCGGGCCAGGCTGATGCGGCCGAGCGCGGTCACGCATACGACGGATGTCGAGCAGCGCTCGATCGAGCTCGGACTGAAGAAGGGCAGGGGCGAGGTGACGGTGGAGGTGCCGGGCGACAAGTCGCTGGTGCCGCCCGGCTGGTACATGCTCTTCGTCACGGACAGCGAGGGGACGCCGTCGGAGGCGAAGTGGATCCACGTGCGGTGAGTTTGCTGACTCAGGCCTTGGCGCGGCGGGCGAGGCCGAGGGCGTAATCCGGCCACCAGGTGCCGGCCGCCGGGCCGCCGCGGCACTCGCCGTCCGAGTCGCCCGGCCGCTTGATCCACAGGTACGCGTCGAGCAGTGGGACGCCGGTGCGGTCGCTGGGCGGCGTACCGAGGGCGCGGCCGGTGGGGTTGCACCAGGCGTCGGTGCGGCCGCCGGAGAGCGGGCCGTTGCCGTTGCGGCTGCTGTCGATCACGAAGTGGGTGCCGCCGAGGAGGGTGGAGAGCTGGGCGCCGAACGCTTTGACGGCGTCGTCCGTCTGGAAGTTGGAGACGTTGAGCGAGATGCCGTCGGCCCGGTCGACACCGGCCCGCTTGAGGGGCTCGACGAGCTTGCCGGGGTCGTCGATCCAGGCGGGATTGCCGGCGTCGACGTACACCTTGGTCTTCGGCTGCTGTTTGAGCCGGTCGACGGCTTCGGAGAGGAGTTCGGTGCGCTCGTCGTGCTCTTCGGGCGGGGTGCAGCCGTCCACGATGTGGGGTACGGCGTCGGGTTCGAGGATGACGATGGCCGGGGCGGAGCCGATGCTGTCGGCGAACGAGCCGATCCAGCGGCGGTAGGTGTCGCCGTCGGCGGCGCCGCCGGCGGAGTGCTGGCCGCAGTCGCGGTGCGGGATGTTGTACGCGACGAGTACGAGGGTGCTGCCGTCCTTGGCGGCGCCGCGTACGGCGTTCCTGATGCCGGGGGCCGGGTCGTCCCCGGCGGGCCAGTCGGCGACCGGGCGCTCGGAGATACGCCGCAGAATGTCGGCGTCGGCGGTGCGGCCCTGGGCGTCCCAGGCCTTGACCTGGCGGGCGGCGTCGCTTTCCGGGTCGACCCAGTAGGGGGAGGAGTCGCGGTTCTGGGCCTGGTTCGCCGGCGCGGCGGATCCCTCCGGCCGAGGTCCAGCCTCCGACCCGGAACTGCTGGAGCAGCCGGCGGTGGTGAGCGCGAGGACGGCGATGGCTGCGGCGGTGAGCGAGCGGGTCGGTCTGCGGCCGGACATCCAGCCCCCTTGGACGGTTCGACTGGGCGACTAGGTGGACCGGGCAATCGTTGCATAGTGCGCATATCGCCTCGGGCTGCGACACCGGCCGGTGCGGGGCGGAGGGGTGGGGTGCGGGTGCGGTGCGGGTTGCCTGCGGCGCTGTTCCCCTACCCGCCCCTTCCCGTAACTGGGGCAAGCCCCAGCCCCCAGACGCACAGACGCCCTTCGGGCGTGTCCTCAAACGCCGGACGGGCTGAAGGTTGCCGCAACGCGGCACTATCCAGCCCCTCCGGCGTTTGAGGAGCGGGGTCTGGGGCGGAGCCCCAGCTACGGTGCTGCCGACAGCGCGATACCCAGCGGCGTGCGCTCGTACAGCACCTGGTGGCCGTACCGGCGCGACACCACCAGCCCCGAACCCCGCAGCACCGACAAATGCTCCGACACCGTCGACCGCGCCAGCCCCAACCCGTGCGCCAGCGCAGACGTCGACGCCGGTTCGTCCAGCGCGCACAGCACATCCGCCCGCCCCCGCCCCAGCAACCGCGCCAGCGACTCCGGCGTACGCTCCGCCGCCCGCGTCCACAGCCCGCCGATCCCGCGCGCCGGATACGCGACGGTCGGCTGCCACGGCGGGTCGAAACCGCTCACCACCTCCGGCCAGCAGAACACGCTCGGCATCAGCACCAGCCCCTGGCCACCGAGCGTCCGCTCGTGCTCGCCGGGCCGGTCGATCGTGAGCGTGAGCGCGCGGCCGTCGCCCGACCACGCGAGCCGCGGGTTCAGCTCCCCCAGCAGCCCCTCCAGGCCCACCTCCGCCAGCCGCCGCGAATGGAACGCCACATCCGCCTCCAGCAGCGCGCGCAGCCGAGGCCAGTCCGGCTCCACCAGGGCGCGCCACGCCCGCTCCAGCAGCTCGGCCATCTCCCGCACGGCGCGCGCCGGGTCCGCGAGCATCGCCCGCCCCGCCGGGCTGTCCGGCGCTCCCGGCGTACACGCCAGCGACTGCGCGATGTCCTCCCGCGCGGCCACCGGATCGGCCGCCCGTACGGCCGCGATCTCCTCCTCGAAGGTGGCCGACGGCCCGATCGGCGGCGGCCCGAGACAGTCCGGGGTGTGCCCGCGCTGCGGCATCAGCAGCCACAGCGGCGTGAGGTCGAGACCGGCGGTGGCCTCGCGGATGCGGCGCAGCCAGGGCAGTTGGTAGCCGTGCCGCTCGGGCCGCGCGAGCGTCCGTACCGCCTCCTGGGTCTCCCAGAGCGGCGAGACAGCGAACCGGCAGCGGAGCAGATCGGCTTCGCTGAAGTGCAGTCGGTACGCCATGGCTCTCCCGTACGGTCCCGGTCCGGCCACAACATTCGGCGGCAGCCGAAAGTCTATGGACGCCGCCGGGCCCCGGCCAGGCTCCCTCCATGCCACCGATGCCCCTTGAGCAACCGATGCCACCGTCGGGATACGGCGCCGTCTTCCGGGTCCGGGAGTTCCGGGCCGTCTTCGCCGCGCACCTGATGTCCCTCCTCGGCGTCGTCGTCTGCGAGATCTCGCTCACCGTCCTCGTGTACGACCTCACCGGCTCCCCACTCATGAGCGCGCTCGCGTTCGCGGTCGGCTTCCTCCCCTACCTCGTCGGCGGCACGCTCCTCGCCGGGGTCGCCGACCGCTACCCCGCCCGGCGCGTGCTCGTCGTCTGCGACCTGATCTGCGCCGGCTGCGCCGCCCTGATGGTGCTGCCCGCCACCCCTGTCGCCGCGCTGCTGGCCCTGCGCTGCGCGGTCGCCGCCGTCTCGCCCGTGTTCAACGGCACCCGGATCGCGACCCTCGCCGACATCCTCGGCGACGGCGACCTCTTCGTCCTCGGGCGATCACTCCTGCGCATCGTGTCGCAGAGCGCGCTGCTCGTCGGGTTCGGCGCGGGCGGGGTGCTGCTCGCGCTGATGCCCGCGCGGGCGGCCATCGGGATCACCGTCGCGACCTTCCTCGGCTCGGCTGTGGTGCTGCGGCTCGGGACCAGGCGCCGCCCCGCCCGCGTCGGCAGCCGGGGCGGCGGCGCCACCCTGCTGGGCGACTCGCTCGCCGGCGCCCGCGCGGTGTTCGCCCACCGCCGGGTCCGTGCGCTGATGCTGATGTTCTGGGTGCCGCCGATGTTCGTCGTGGCTCCGGAAGCGCTGGCCGCGCCGTACGCCGACCAGATCGGCGTCGGCACCGCCGCAGTGGGGCTGCTGATGTGCGCGATGCCGGTGGGGCACATCGCGGGGGAGGTCTGGGCCGGCTCGGTGCTCGGCCCCCGCACCCGGGAGCGGATCGTCGTACCGGTGGCGGCGGTGTGCCTGCTGCCGCTGGCGCTGTATGCCGTACGCCCCGGGGTGCCGCTCGCGGTGCTCGCGCTGGTACTGACGGGGCTGGCATCGGCGTACACGCTGGGCCTGGACCAGTGGTTCGTCCAAGCCGTGCCGGAGGAACTGCGCGGGCGCGCCATGACCGTGATGACGGCGGGCATGATGACGGTCCAGGGGGTGGGGATGGCGGTCGCGGGCGCGGCAGCGGAGTTCTTTCCCGTACACCAGGTCGTGGCCGGCTTCGGGATCGTGGGGACGGGTTCTGTGCTGGTGCTGCTGGCGGAGATCCGGCGTACCGAAGTCCGCGAGGGCGGCAGCAGCGGATCGAAAGCGACCGAAGCGCGAGACGGGGATGTTCGCGATATGACCGGCCGGTAAGGTCGACGACGTGCCGAAGCCGCTCAGCCTCCCGTTCGATCCCATCGCCAGAGCCGACAAACTCTGGCAGCAGCGCTGGGGACCCATCCCCTCGATGGCCGCGATCACCTCGATCATGCGCGCGCACCAGATCCTGCTGGCCGAGGTCGACGCCGTCGTCAAGCCGTACGGGCTGACCTTCGCACGGTACGAGGCGCTGGTGCTGCTCACCTTCTCCAAGCAGGGCGAGCTGCCGATGTCCAAGATCGGCGAGCGGCTGATGGTCCACCCGACGTCCGTCACGAACACCGTCGACCGGCTGGTGAAGTCCGGCCTCGTCGACAAGCGCCCGAACCCGAACGACGGCCGCGGCACGCTCGCCTCGATCACCGAGAAGGGCCGCGAGGTGGTGGAGGCGGCGACGCGCGACCTGATGGCGATGGACTTCGGGCTGAGCGCGTACGACGCCGAGGAGTGCGCGGAGATCTTCGCGATGCTGCGGCCGCTGCGGGTGGCGGCGCACGACTTCGAGGAGAAGTAGGCGCACGGCTTCGAGCGGAAGCAGGCGCACGGCTTCGGGGAGCAGTAGGCGACGAGACGAAACGGGCGAGAAGCGGCAACCCGCGCGAAGATCGCCCGTCCTGCCCCGCTACGCTCGACGCCATGAAGTCGAATGTGCTGTCCCGATACCGGGTGATGGCGTACATCACCGCCGTGTGGCTGCTGGTGTTCACCGTGGCGATCGTCGCGAAGTACGGATTCCAGGCCGGCGACACCATGCTGATCTCGCAGATCCACGGTGTGCTGTTCATCATCTACGTCGTCTTCGCCTTCGATCTCGGCACCAAGGCGAAGTGGCCGTTCGGCAAGCTGCTGTGGGTGCTGGCGGCCGGCTGCATCCCTCTGGCCTCGTTCTTTGTCGAGCCGAAGATCACCCGCGAGGCCCGTCTGCTGATCACGGACGCGCGCCCGGCGCCGGCGAAGGCCTGATCTTTCACCGCTTCTGACCGGATTCTGACCGCCACAAGCGTGGCTTGTGGCGGTCAGCCATCGACATTTACTAGGACGTCCTAGTAAATTCGAAGGTATGGACGCTGAAGCGATTGAGGAAGGCCGCCGCCGCTGGCAGGCCCGTTACGACAAGGCCCGCAAGCGCGACGCGGACTTCACCACGCTCTCCGGAGACCCGGTCGACCCCGCGTACGGCCCGCGACCCGGCGACACGTACGAGGGCTTCGAGCGGATCGGGTGGCCCGGGGAGTACCCCTTCACCCGCGGCCTGCACCCGACCGGCTACCGCGGCCGGACGTGGACCATCCGCCAGTTCGCCGGCTTCGGCAATGCCGAGCAGACGAACGAGCGCTACAAGATGATCCTGGCGAACGGCGGCGGCGGGCTGTCGGTCGCCTTCGACATGCCGACGCTGATGGGCCGGGACTCCGACGAGCCGAAGGCGCTCGGCGAGGTCGGTCACTGCGGTGTCGCCATCGACTCCGCCGCCGACATGGAGGTCCTGTTCAAGGACATCCCGCTGGGTGACGTGACGACGTCGATGACGATCAGCGGCCCGGCCGTCCCTGTCTTCTGCATGTACATCGTGGCGGCGGAGCGCCAGGGCGTGGACCCCGCCTTGCTGAACGGCACGCTCCAGACGGACATCTTCAAGGAGTACATCGCGCAGAAGGAGTGGCTGTTCCAGCCGGAGCCGCATCTGCGCCTGATCGGCGACCTGATGGAGCACTGCGCGCGCTCGATCCCCGCGTACAAGCCGCTGTCGGTCTCCGGTTACCACATCCGCGAGGCGGGGGCGACGGCCGCGCAGGAGCTGGCGTACACGCTGGCGGACGGTTTCGGTTACGTCGAGCTGGGGCTCAGCCGGGGCATGGACGTGGACCACTTCGCGCCGGGCCTCTCCTTCTTCTTCGACGCGCATGTGGACTTCTTCGAGGAGATCGCGAAGTTCCGCGCGGCGAGGAGGATCTGGGCGCGGTGGATGAAGGAGGTGTACGGCGCGCAGACGGACAAGGCGCAGTGGCTGCGGTTCCACACGCAGACGGCGGGCGTCTCGCTGACCGCGCAGCAGCCGTACAACAACGTGGTGCGTACGGCGGTGGAGGCCTTGGCGGCGGTGCTTGGCGGCACGAACTCCCTCCACACCAACGCCCTGGACGAGACCCTCGCCCTGCCGAGCGAGCAGGCGGCGGAGATCGCGCTGCGGACGCAGCAGGTGCTGATGGAGGAGACGGGCGTCGCGAATGTGGCGGACCCGCTGGGCGGCTCTTGGTACGTCGAGCAGCTGACGGACCGCATTGAGGCGGACGCGGAGAAGATCTTCGACCAGATCAAGGAGCGGGGGACGCGGGCGCATGCGGATGGACGCCATCCGATCGGTCCGATGACGTCGGGGATCCTGCGCGGGATCGAGGACGGCTGGTTCACGGGCGAGATCGCCGAGTCGGCGTTCCAGTACCAGCGGTCGGTGGAGAAGGGCGACAAGCGGGTGGTGGGCGTGAACTGCCACCACGGGTCGGTGACGGGTGACCTGGAGATTCTGCGGGTTAGCCACGAGGTGGAGCGCGTGCAGGTGCGGACCTTGGTGGAACGTAAGGCTGCGCGGGACGACGCGAAGGTACGGGCATCGCTGGACGCGATGCTGGCGGCGGCGCGCGACGGCTCGAACATGATCGAGCCCATGCTGACGGCGGTACGAGCGGAAGCGACCCTGGGCGAGATCTGTGGCGTACTGCGGGACGAGTGGGGGGTCTACACGGAGCCGCCGGGGTTCTGAGGGGGGCTTCGGGCGGCCTGGGGCGTTGGTTGCTTCTGCGATGGGGGCCGCCTTTTCGGAGGGTGGCGCCGGAGGCCCGCCCCTCAAGGGCGCTCCTACGTCGCGTCGCCTGCGGCGATTGCGCTGCGCTTAACCCTTGACCGGCGAACCTCCGCCGCAATGCTTCTGGGGGGCGGCCCCCGGGGGGAGCCCACGGGGAGGTCCGGGGAGTGGCTGCTGTTTCGTTGCCGACCGGCGGGCTCGGTGGGTGGGGCGCGGCAGGTTGAGGGGGCGGTGCGGCCCCAGTCTCAGCGGGTGCGGCGACGGCCGCTGGTGCGACATCCCCATTCCCACGCACACGCGCACGCACGACGGTGGCCTGCTGGCCCGTCCGGTCGACCTGCGGACTCATGTCTGCGTGCGTGGGGCGCGACAGTTGAATGGGGGGACTCGGGTGGGTGTGGCGTCCGCCCGGACCGGTGGTCGGTGGAGCCTCAAGCCCGTTGCTGGTGTGGGTTGGGGGTGGGGCACGCGATCGCGGTAGCGGCCGTGGGTCGAAACGCTCCCGTGATGGCGGGAAGCGATACGGCTGTGATGGTTGGGGTTGGAGGGGCGTTGTGCCTCGTCAAGTGCGGGGTTCGTTGCATTTGACGCCCTGAGTGGGCGGCTGTCGGGGACATCCGGATGCGGCCGAACCCCGGTCGTACGTGAACTCGGTCCGCGAGCCTAGGCGTAGTGGCGGGGGTAAGGCGCCCGTGGGACGCCGCTCCGGGGGCTTCAGGTCAGTTGGCACTTTCACTGACGGAGTGCCGGAATCGGTTTCGGTACTCCGTCGGTGTCGTGTTGAGTTTCCGGCGGAACGCGCGGATGAGGGTGTCCGTCGTGTTGAAGCCGCAGGTGGATGCGATGCGTTCGAGGGTCGCATCCGTGGATTCGAGTTGATTGCGCGCCACTTCGACGCGGGCCGATTCGATGTAGGCGGCCGGGGTCATTCCAAGTTCAGTCTTGAAGATGCGGGTGAGCTGCCGTTCGCTCACGTGGGCCTGACTGGCGAGGTCGGCGACCGTTAGCTGCTCGGCGAGGTTTCGCGTGATGTAGTGACGGAGATCCTCGATGCGTCGCGTTGTCGAGACGGGTTCGAGCGGGACGCTGAACTGGCTTTGGCCGCTTGGCCGTTTCAGATACATCACGAGCTGCCGCGCGACGCGAAGTGCGGTGGCTTCGCCGAAGTCGTCGGCGACGAGGGCAAGCGACAGGTCAAGACAGGCGCTGATTCCCGCACCGGTCCACACGTCGTGATCGCGAATGAAGATTGGATCGGCGTCGACCTCGATCGCGGGGTGATCGGCGGCGAGTTGCTGCGCGGTCGACCAGTGTGTCGTGGCGCGCTTGCCGTCCAGCAGCCCGGCTTCCGCGAGGATATGTGCTCCCACGCAGACGGACGCGACGCGCCTTGTCTTGCCGGCGAGTGTCTTCACCCAGGCGACCACTGTGGGTTCGGTGATGGCGTGAACGCGGCGTTGGCTGTCGACTTCGACCGCACCGGGCACCAGGAGGGTGTCGATACGTCTCCCCGACAGCTCCTGGAAGGTGGCGTCGGGCAGGACACGAACCCCTGCGGAGGTGGTTACCGGGTCCATGGTTTCGGCGGCCAGTACGACGCGGTAGCCCGTCGCGTCGTCCACCTCGCGTTGCAGCAAGGAGAACACCTCCGGGGGGCCGGTGATGTCCAGCAGGTCGACGCCGTCGAAGAGCATGACGATAACGAGTCGCTTGACGGTTTTCACTTGGTCTCCGCTCGTGCACGTGATGTCTGTATCTGCATGTTAGGCGACATTGCCGACACGTGTGGGGGGTCGTAGCGTTCAACGCACAGCCACCCCGTGTGTGGCGCGAACCTTTCAACACGACGTACGAGGACGGCACTTCAATGGCTACGACAACCCTGCGCGAGCTCAACGGCTTCGACCAGACCCCCGCATCGCTGGCCGATGCGACACTGCTTCTGGTCGACTACCAGAACACCTACACCACTGGCGTGATGGAGCTGACGGGATGGGAGCCCGCCCTCGACTCGGCCGCCGCATTGCTGGCCAGGGCCCGGAACGCCGGAACGAAGGTGATCCATGTCGTGAACGACGGCGGCGAGGGAAGCCCGTACGACATCCGGACCGAAATCGGCCAGATCCACCCCCGTGTGGCTCCCGTCGAGGGCGAACCCGTCGTTGTGAAGACAGCCGCCCCCAACGCGTTCGTCGGCACCGACCTGGGCGAACACATTGACGCGGCCGGCAACAAGAACGTCATCATCGCCGGGTTCATGACCAACATGTGCGTGACCTTCACCGCAGAAGGCGCGTTCCTGCGCGGCAACCAGCCGACAGTGGTCGCCGACGCCTGTGCGACCCGGCCTCTGCAGACGGTGGTTGCCGACGTGTCTGCGGAACAGCTCCACCACAGTGCGCTCGCAACCATCGCTGACCTTTACGGAATCGTCGTCCCGTCCGGCTCGTCTTTGAGTTGAGCGCCGCGTGCGGCCGGCGATCAACTACCGGCGGCGAACATCCGGGCCATGCCGCGAGAGCGCACGTGTTTTCAGATACCAGGGGCAGGTTTCCCGTGGTCCCACACAGGGAGGCCCCGACTGGCAAGAGGCACCAGCCGGGGCAGCGAAAGGGGCTTGCCATTTTCCTGAGCTTCAGCCGACTGATCTTGTATGGTGAAACTCGGCGAGCCCGAGCTCTTTATTTGCGGAGCAGTCAGGGGCAGCACTGGCACCAAGAAGACTTCGGCAACGGTGGCGTAGCGCTACGCAGCCCCTTTAGGGCTATCCCAGCTCGATCTGCACACGGTCGATGTCCCAGGAGCAGTCCACCGCATACTTCCTAGTGGTGCCACCAGTTTGGTCTACCCAAGAAGTGCGCTTATCGCGCTCGTTGTTACATATAGAGACTACCCGCCACTTACCAGTGCCGGTGCACTCTCCCCACCCGCCGGTGACACGGGCGGCTGGGCTGAATGCACCGGAACCGGGACTTGGCGAGTCAGGTCAGTCTGTAGTTGGAATGACTTCGACAAGTACACTCAGTGGGTTTCCACCAACAAGAAGACCAGGGTCTATGCGACCGACTGCAACTTCAAGATCGTCGACGTTGTAGTTCAAATACGATAGCCGAGAGTAAATATTGAGGTTTAGTGGGTGGCCAGGGGTGTGAGAGTCAATGCACTCTCGTTCCCCTGGCCATTTGCGTCGGAAGGGTTTAGGCGAATGGATTATTGCGGGGCCAAAGCTTTCCATGCGATGACGGGTGACACCCGAGGGCGGAAAAATGTGCGAGTCGAGTCCGGTGCCCAGAATCCTCCACGCGGGCGCTACATCGCCCTGGTGGGGGACGGCCAGCGGAAGGCGCACAACCGCCTGCCGCCCGTGTAGATCTCGGCGGGTGGAGGAGGGGCCGGGTACCCGGCTTCGGAACAGGTGCCAGACGTGCTAGCTGGATGCGTAGACCCTCGCCGGTTTGTCTTCTGATGCCCCGCCCGTGACTACTCGGCAGCCCCCACGAATTCGACGGGCCGGCGCCGTCCATGTTTTTCGCGCCCGGAAGCGCATACAGCGATGAATGTCGGCCGCAGAGATGACCTGGCCGAGTAAAGACCAGCGCCCCGTGGCTCCTCGTCCGCTGGCGTGCTGCTGGGGGCCTGATCAGCGCCCACACGGACAACGACACGTGTCAGCTTCCTGGTGGCGGAGACTCGCGGAGAAAGTCTTCCATCGGGGGGGAATCAGCCAATGACTCGAAAAGCGTGGACCCCAAACAGGAATGTGGCGTACCGGCTCGGGGCCCACACAGACCTTCGCCTGCCGCAGTGGGTGCTTGCTCAGAATCTGCCGGATCCACATAATTAGGAATCTGCACTTTATGGCCGCAAGTGTCACAAAACGTACTTTCCTCACTCGAATCGAGAACAGGATATCGCTTCCGAGCCAATAATGGCTAGTTCTTACTGAGGGGAATGGCGGGACTTGCATCACAATCCGTCACCACGAACAATCTTCGTGCGCGTCTCGGCCGCAGCTACCGTCATGCAGCGGGCGCCCGGTGCGCATCACGTTAATTTGGGGGCAGGAGTAAGCACCCTCATGGGTGCAGGATTTGGGAGAGCCAGTAATGGTAAGTACAGTCCATCACTCGGTGAGGAGTGATGAAATGACGCAGGGCGCTCTATGCGTCAATTCGATACAGCGGTACCGAGCTGCCATCCCAGCCATCTATCTCTACATCGCCATCAGAATGCTCGGAATCGCCGTCTTGGTTATTTGGTCTGCATTCAACGAAAAGAGCGCGCATGTGCTCTTGAGTCGGCGCTGGGACTCTCTTTGGTATTCTCGGATTGCCGACCATGGCTACAACTTCTCAGTACAGGCGCCGGATGGAAGAAATCTTTCCAGCATGGCTTTCTTCCCGTTGCTTCCCTGGCTCGAGAAGCTGGGGTCGAATCTCGGGTTGGACTCCCCGGATGTTGGCCTGACGGTGAGTGCAGTTTCCTCTTTAGTGGCCGCCGTGGGCATATTTGTGCTGGCCAGTCATGTCCACAGCGCCAAGGCGGGTATCATTCTGGTAGGGCTTTGGGCGGCCCTACCAGTAGGCATTGTTCAATCCATGGCTTATAGCGAGTCGCTGTTTGTCGCTCTTGCGTCGTGGGCACTCTACTCACTTTTGCAGAATCGGTGGATAACGGCTGGGATTCTCGCATTCTTTGCCGGCTTGACACGCCCCATAGGAATGGCAGTATGCGCCGCTGTTATTGTCTCTGCACTCTTGATTTTCGCTACGTCTCCCTCTGTGCGTCGTGATCAGCCAAAGTGGCTTCATGTTATCGCAGGGTGCGTCCTGGCACCGCTTGGGGCAGCGGGTTACATCCTTTGGGTAGGGTGTCAGCGAGGCAAACTATTTGGCTACCTTGACGTGCAATCAGAGTGGGGCAATGGATTCGATGCAGGAATAAACTTCGGCCGTTTCCTGGTGTCGCCAATATCGAACTCTGGAGTCGCTATCGGCCTCGTCGTATTACTTATTCTCGGTCTTTTCTCTTGGCCTCATTGGATCGCATTGAGGCAGAAGTATCCGATTTCGCTAGTGATTTACTCTTTCATCGTCACGATATTGGCGGTGGGCGCGTCAGGCTACTTTGGATCAAAGCCCCGACTTCTTATGCCAGCCTTCCCTATACTGTTGCCTCTCGCAATATCCCTGGCTCGCGCTCGCTCCATATATGCCTACGCCGTGATAATTACGGCAGCGGTTGGCAGCGCCATCTACGGGGCATTCTGGCTGAACGGCTCAGGTCCGCCGTAAAACGGGCCGAGCATCTTTAGAGCTTCCTGGCGTTAGTGGCAATGAATCGGAGCGCGGGGGCAAGAGTCATCAGCCACCCCGATAAAATCCAATCTAGACCCCCTAGACGCTCCGCGTCTAGGGGGTCTAGATTGCACCCAGACCTCATGGGAAGGGAATGTGAGATGGATCTGCCAAAGATTGTCGCTCGTCGGTCCGAGGAAGGCTGGGAGCTGGAGATTGCTGGTCTTGGGCCCGCCTACGTCAAGAGGCTGTCCGATGTAAGCGACCACGGACGCGCGTTGATGCAGTCCGCTGGGGTGACGGGTGCGGATCACGGCGTTCAGGTCACAGTGGATCTGGGCGACGAACTGAATGAGCGCATCAAGTCGGCGACTCAAGCAACTATTGATGCTCACCGGGCCCAACTGGAGGCAGCGGCTGAGATGCGGCGCACGACCATGTCACTCAAAGGCCATGGCATGACGGGACGAGACATCGCATTTGTCCTCGGCATCTCGCCGCAGCGTGTCTCTCAACTCCTCAGCGATCAGCAACTGTAGGGCCGCCCCTTGCCCCCAACGTCCCGGACTGAACCTGTCCCGCCACACCCGCGTGGTCTCGTGAATGTGCTGGTCATCTGAGGCCGAAGAGGTCGAGTGGGCGGGTGTGCGGTCGGTAGGAGAGGTGGCGGAGTCCGGCGGCGATGTTGTGGTGGCCGACGCTGCGGAGGGTGTTGATCGCGTAGTTGCGCAGGGTGGCCATGTTCTGTGGCCCTGTCCGCTGCGGATGCGGCTGGCGTCCTCGGCGAAGGTGACGTCGCGAACGAAGTGGAGCTTGTTCTCGGTGCCCCAATGTGAGCGGGCCAGCTGCCCGATCTTCTACGGAGAGGCTTCCTGGGCGAGCAGGCCGGTGATGGCGTAGATCGTCTTGCGGGTGAGTTTCCCGGTCCGGTTGTTCGGCGGAAGCGCATGATTCGGGCGGCCTGCGCCGATGGCGATGTGGTGGCCGTAGTGGATGTTGACCGTGTCATCGACCTTGCCAAGCAACTGGCGCAGTAGCGCGCCACGTTCGGAGGCTGTCGCGGTGTCGGCCGCGTTGTACGCCGCGCAGAGTTCGGCGCGGCGCCGGGTGTCGGCGGCGAGTTCGGGGTCGTCGGGGAGGAGGTACCAGTCGCCGGCCAGCATGCGCTGCTTGTTCTCACCCACGGGTCGTCCTCTCCTTGGTGGATCATGGTCGGGCCTCAGGGGATCGTGTGGAAGTTCCGTACCTGCTTTCAGCGCCGGTCATGTCGAGCGGGGCCGTCGAATAATCCCGTGCCGTGTCGTCGGTGGAGGTGCAGACTCGCTCCCATGGCGGACATGCGGGCGTTCCGGGACGAGCTGAGTGGCTGGGCGGCCGGCGGTCCCGGCGGGCCGGCGAGTGATCTGGCTGTGCGACTGGGGGTGCGGACGGCGGTGCTGCTGGAAGGGCCGAGCGACCTCGCTGCCGTTGAGGCGCTGGCCGCCCGGCGTGGCCGGGACCTGGCCGCCGAGGGGGTGTGTGTCGTGCAGATGGGCGGGGCGATGAGCGTCGGCCGCTACGCCGGCCTCCTCGGGCCGCCCGGCCTTGGCCTGCGCCTGGCAGGGCTGTGCGACGAGGGCGAGCAGCGCTTCTACGACCGCGGCCTGGAGCGGGCACGGGCGCCGCGCCGGGGCTTCTTCGTGTGCGTGACGGACCTGGAGGACGAGCTCATCCGCGCGCTGGGCACGGCAAGGGTCGAGGAGATCGTCCGGGCCGAGGGCGACTTCCGTGCCTGGCAGACCTTCCTGCACCAGCCCGCACACCACGGCCGGCCCCGGCAGCAGCAGTTGCGGCGTTTCCTCGGTACGAAGAAAGGCCGCAAGATCCGCTACGGCCGCCTCCTCGTCGAAGCCCTCGACCCCGACCAGGCACCGGCTCCGCTCGACAACCTCCTCATGAGCCTGTGACGTCGTCGCTGCTGCCCCGACCTGGATGAAAGCCTTCTTGCTGATGGACTGCCCTACCCGATCGGCGGGTGGGGCAGCGAGTCAGCAGATCGGAGATGCCGAAAGGTGACTTCTCGACTCCACGCGCTCTGCTTCGATGCGAACGATCCGCTCCGTCTCGCGCTTCTGGGCCGGCGTCCTGGGCTGGGACATGGCCGACGACTCCGACGACGGCATCGCGCTCCTGCCCACCGATGACACCGGGTTCCGGATCCGATTTCTTCCGACCCAGGAGCGGAAGGCAGGCCAGAGCCAGGTGCACTTCGATCTGACGAGCACGTCCCTTGTTGACCAGCAGCAGGTTGTGGCGAGGTCGCTCGGACTCGGCGCACGGCACATTGACATCGGTCAACGCCCGGAGGAGGGGCATGCGGTGCTCGCCGACCCCGAAGGCAATGAGTTCTGCGTCATCGAGCCGGGTGACAACTTCCTTGCTGACTGCGGATTCATCGGAGCGCTTGCGTGCGACGGTTCGCAGGACGTCGGGTACTTCTGGAGCAAAGCGCTGGGCTGGCCGTTGGTCTGGGACCAGGACCAGGAGACCGCGATCCGCTCGCCGCGCGGCGGTCCGAAGGTCACGTGGGGCGGCCCGCCACTGATGCCGAAGACCGGGAAGAACCGGCTGCATTTCGACCTCGCTCCACCTGCCCACGGTGATCAGCAAGCGGAGGTCGACCGTCTCGTCTCCCTCGGGGCAGGGCGAGGTCAGCTGGGTGGTGATGGCCGATCCCGATGGCCATGAGTTCTGTGTGTTGACCCCCCGATGAATCGACCGATCCGGAGGCGACGACCCTCCTCACGGCGGGGCGAGCCATGGTCGTTCGGCTCGTAAATTGAGGACAGGCCCCAGGGGCGCTCTCCTCACGGAGCGGGAGAGTCACGTGCGATGGGGCTCTGGACCAGGGTTGCCGCGTCGTGGTGCGGCTCCGGCTCCGGTTCCGTCGTGAGGAGCAGCGTCATCGCCTGAAGGTGAGCCGTGAGCTGTTGGATCAGGGCCGCCCGCGGCAGGTGGTCCGTGAGCGTGCGGAAGTGTCGGTACAGATCCCTTGCCACCGGCGCCCGGGTCGGGCCGGACGGCGGCGTATGCCCGGTTCCATGCGGCGATGCCCAGTGCCGAGTGGTGTCCCCGACGGGAGCGTCGCCCGTGCTCGCTGACTCGTGTGCCGCCGAGTGTGCCGTTTCCCCGGCGGCCAACCGTGCCCCTCCGGTGACACGGCACGGTCGTCGAGTACGTCGAGCATCGCCCTACGCAGGAGGGGAGCTGAACGGCGCCGGGCCCGTCGTCAGGCCGTTCACCAGCAGCAGTGAGAAGTTGTGTGCCCACTCCCTGTCCACCGGTTCGGCGCTCACCAGTGCCCGGTGGACGACCGCGCCGGCGATGACGTCGAAGATGAGGTCCGCGTTACGGGCCGCCTGCGCGGGGTCGTCCTCGTACGGCAGCTCGCCGCGTGCCTGAGCGCGTTCCCGGCCCAGCAGCACCAAGCGCTTCTGGCGGTCGACGATCGCCGAGCGGATACGTTCCCGCAGTGCCTCGTCGCGCGTCGACTCCGCGACGACCGCCATCAGCGCGGTCTTCGCCTCCGGCCGGTCGAGCAGCGCGGCGAACTGGAGCACCACGCCCTCCACGTCGGCCATCAGGCTGCCCCGGTCGGGGAGCTGGAGTTCGTCGAACAGGACGGCCACGGCGTCGACGACCAGCTCGCTCTTGTGCGCCCAGCGGCGGTACAGCGTCGTCTTGGCTACGCCGGCCCGGCTAGCCACATCACCCATTGTCAGCTTCGACCAGCCCAGTTCCACCAGCGCCGCTCTCGTCGCCTCAAGGATCGCGGCATCGGCCTCGACGCTGCGCGGACGGCCGGTGCGAGTGGGAGGGGTGAGCGGGGTCTGGGGGGAGCGTGGGGGGTGGCTGGGGGACATGTCCGCGACCATACCGGTCGGTAGGTGGCTGGGCCTGGTGAGCGAGATCACCGTATACAGCCGCCAAGAGGGCCGGCTTTCGAGTTACGCTACGACCAGTAGCGAAAGAGCGACAGCCAAGCGACAAACCACTGGCGCGAGGGTGGGGACCCCGCGCCGAACCTCGGTCCTCCTCGGGACCCTGGGCCGTGTTCGTCCGTACGCCCCGCAACCGGCGGGGGGCTGCGGACGGGCGCGGTTCGTGTGTTTCTCTACCGCGCGCGAAAGGGGGAGGATGTACGCATGCAGCCTAGGAACATGTCCATGAGCGGCGTCGTCGACCTCGCCGCGGTGAAGGCAGCCGGCGAAGCCCGGCAGAAGGCGGAGCAGGCGCGCGCCGCCGCCGCGAGGGACGGTGGCGGCGGCGGAGCCGTTGCCCCGGTCAGTCTGGTGATCGATGTCGACGAGGCCGGCTTCGAGCGCGATGTCCTGCAGCGCTCCGCCGAAGTCCCGGTCGTCATCGACTTCTGGGCCGAGTGGTGCGAGCCGTGCAAGCAGCTCGGCCCGCTCCTTGAGCGCCTCGCCGTCCAGTACAACGGCCGTTTCCTCCTCGCCAAGGTCGACGTCGACGCCAACCAGATGCTGATGCAGCAGTTCGGGATCCAGGGGATCCCGGCCGTCTTCGCGGTGGTCGCCGGACAGGCGCTGCCGCTCTTCCAGGGCGCGGCCCCCGAGGCGCAGATCCGCGAGACGCTGGATCAGTTGATCCAGGTCGCGGAGGAGCGCTTCGGTCTGACCGGTATCCCTGTCGACCCGGAGGCGGGCGCGGCTGCCGGCGCGGCTGCGGCCGAGGAGGCCGAGGCGCCTGCCGGCCCGTACGACTCGCTGCTCGAAGCGGCGGCGCGTGCGCTGGACGCGAACGACTTCGGCGGCGCGGTCCAGGCGTACAAGAACGTGCTGGTCGACGACCCGGGCAATACCGAGGCCAAGCTGGGCCTGGCACAGGCCGAACTCCTCGCGCGCGTCCAGGACCTCGACCCACAGCAGGTGCGCAAGGCCGCTGCCGAGAATCTGAACGACGTGGCCGCGCAGATCGCCGCGGCCGACCTGGACCTGGTCGGTGGCCATGTGGAGGACGCCTTCGGGCGTCTGGTCGAGACCGTGCGCCGCACGGCCGGTGACGACCGTGACGCCGCGCGGGTGCGGCTGCTGGAACTCTTCGAGGTAATCGGCGCCGACGACCCGCGCGTCGCGCCGGCGCGAGCGGCGCTGGCGAGGGTGCTGTTCTGACCGGTGGTCCGACCGGTGGTCCGACCGGTGTTTCACCGGTGTTCTGACCGGTGGTGCCCCTGGGGCAGCCATCGTTGATTTGGCGACACAGTGACAAGATGCGGCCGCGCTTTACCAAAACTTGGTAATCGCGGCCGCTGTTACTTGCAGTAAGTCGATCAAGGTATTCTGCCCGTTTCTGGGCGACAATCACTGCGTTTTTCCCGTCACTTGACGGCACCGTCCGGGCTCGTCGATGCCGGGCGGTCGCGCTTCGGTTATCCGGCCGTTACTAGCGAGTAACGAACCCCCTTGTGCCCCGGCCGCGAATGCACCACGATCGGCCACGCTCGGTCCAATACCGCACCAGCCCGACAGCCAATCGGCGCCGCGGTCCCGTTGGGTCCCCACCGAGCCGGTCGGCGGCAGTGCTGCCGGCCGTGGACAGGGGGGTCTCTGCCGAACGGCGGGGCCTGTCCAGCAGGTTGCGCGAATGCGTGGCCAGTGGTTGTCGCTCGGGGGTGATCGCCGGTGTTTCGGAAGTCGTTCGCGCCTCCGATACGGGCGCTCTCCTTCCCGAGGACGTAGCACTTCTCCCATCCCCCTGCGGGCCCCTGCCCGTACCGGAGATGTACGTCCGAGAAGGAGGAAAGTCATGGAGTCTGCAGTTCGTGGCGGTACCAGATGGAAGCGGTTCGCCGTCGTCATGGTGCCGAGTGTGGCCGCGACGGCCGCGATAGGCGTCGCCCTCGCACAGGGTGCGCTCGCGGCGTCGTTCAGCGTTTCTGGCCAGAGCTTCAAGGTCAGTGCGGAGAAGCTCGAAGGTAAGGGCTTCTTCCAGTACGGAGGAATGGCCGAAGGCACCGACCTCGAGGGCAACAAGGCTGCCCACCCGGTCGCCGTGTCGGCGTTCAAGACCGCCGAGATCACCAAGATGTGTCAGTCGGTCGTGACGCCCAACGTCCCGATCTTCGGCAACATATCCCTCCAGCTCACCGCTGGAGGAAACGGTACGCCGGTCAAGGCAGAGAACCTCTACCTGGACGTCGAGGAGCTTGGCGCCAACGCCACGTTCAAGAACATCGACATCGGCGTGGCGGCGGGCAAGGCCACCAAGGGACCGGGTATCCAGCCGGGCACCAGGGCCAACCCGTACGGCTTCTCGCAGCAGGCCGACTCGGCCGTGCTGACCGACGTGAAGCAGAAGGCCTGGGCCACCACGGCCGGCACCTTCAAGCTCAGTGGTCTGAGCATGAAGCTGCACAAGGGCGTCAAGGAGTGCTACTAAGCACTCCCTCCGCGGGCGGGACGCGTGACGCGTCACGGGAGGCGTCATGTCGTCCCGCCCGCTACCCCCTCTCTCATCTCTGCACAGCAACACCGGTTCCAGGGAGCTGTTTTCCATGAGCGCCGAGTCCTCGGGTCCGAGCCGCGATTTCACCTACTGGCGGCTGCGCTTCCGTGCCTGGCGGGGCGGCCGGCCGTTCTGGGCGGGCCTGCTCACGCTGGTGGGCGGTGTGCCGATCGCCTGGCTTCCGTACGCCGAAATCAAGATCGGCCACCTCACGATGGCCATGGCCACCACCGCGGGAGCGGGCTCGCTGATCATCGGCGTACTGCTCGTCACTCTCGGCCTGACCATGTGGTACCACCACATCGTCCGGATCTTCGCGGGCGTCGCCTCCATTCTGCTGGCGCTCGTCTCGATCCCCGTGTCCAACCTGGGCGGCTTCGGGGTCGGCTTCCTGCTGGCCCTGATCGGCGGAGCCCTGTCCATCTCCTGGGCGCCGTCCGAGCCGGATGCGCCCGGTGAGTACGCCGCCAAGTCCGGCGAGGCCCCGCCCGCGGGCGACGAGCCGGTCGGTGGCCCGGAAGGCACGGGCGGTACGGACCACATGTACGTAACCGACACATCTGTTGACGCCAATGGCGGGAGGAACAGTGCGGGGTGACGAGGCGGAGCTGACTGCGGCCGGAGGCGACCGGACCCGTGAAAGAAGCGGGCCGCGTCACGCGGCCCCCAGGAAGTCGCTCCTGACGAAGCTGCAAATACCCGCGGGCAAGGCGATGGCCCTGGCCGCGATGCCCACGGCCGTGTTTGTCGGCATGGGGCTCACCCCGAAGCTGGCACTCGCCGACGACCAGGTGACGAACCCCTTCGCTCCTGGCCCCTGCGTAACGCGCTCGGACACTCCTGACCCTGACGCCTCCGAGTCGAAGTCCCCCTCGGCCAAGCCGTCGTCACCGACGGCCACGCCGAGTTCCGGTACGACGCCGGACAAGCCCGCGCAGACGGAAACCCCGCAGCCGGGCGAGACGCCGTCGGCGAGCGCGAGTCCGAGTGCGAGCGCGAGCAGTACCGCGCCGGCCACCGAGCCCACCAAGGAGCCGGAGGCGGGCGAGACCGCGGCGACCACGCCGGCTCCGACGGAGAGCGAGGGCGGGGGCGAGACCAAGAACCCGCTCGACCCGCTGGGTGTGGGCGATGCGATCAAGGACGTACTCGACGGGCCGGACAAGGAGACCGCTTCTCCGGAGCCCTCCGAGACTGAGCCCGCCGACACGAAGCCCACCGACGGCGACGTCGCGACCACCAAGCCCGACGCCGACAAGCCCGACGCCGACAAGCCCGACGCCGACAAGCCCGACGCCGACGAGCCGAAGGACCCGGCCGTCGAGAACCCGGTGGGCGACGCGGCCGGTGACGCGGCCGACAAGACCGAGGACGCCATCAGGGACGCGGCGGACAAGGTCGGCGCCAAGGTCGAGGAGCTCGGCGACGAGGCCAAGGGCACCGCGGACGACGCGAAGGACGCGGCGGACGACGCGGCGGACGGCAAGGCCGACGACCCGGCCGCGGACGCCGACGGCAAGGAGCCCTTCCCTTGCCCGACCGCGGACCCCGACGCGCTCGCGAACGCCGAGCTGGAGCAAGGCATCCCGGACCTGCCGGACGACCCGTGGATCCTGGAGAGCACGAAGCTCACCCTGCGCGGGCTCGACTACAAGGGCATCGTCGAGGTCAGGACCGGCAGCGGAAAGATCAAGAAGGTCCTGAAGTTCACCGCCGAGAAGACCGACATCAAGGACCTCCACCAGAAGGTCGTCGGCCCCAACGGCACCACGGCCCACGTGCAGGCCGCGGAGGGTTCCACCTCGACCATCCGCGAGGGCACGGTGACCATGTACACGGAGAAACTGAAGGGCAATCTCTTCGGCCTCATCCCCGTCACGTTCAGCCCGGAGACCCCGCCGCCGCTGAATGTCCCGGTCGCTGTGTTCACGGACGTCACGGTGACCCAGGCCGGCCAGTTCGGGGGCACGCTCAAGGTGCCGGGGCTGCACAACTTCTACACCGGCTGAGAGCACGCCCGTATCGCACCCGTATCGCACCGAAACGGCGGTGGGGCGCCCCCCCCGGGGGGGGGGGCCCCCCCCCCTGGGCGGGGGGGGGGGGGCCGCGACGTGGGGGTGGGGCCCCCCCCCGCCGGGGGTGG
>NZ_JBEXNQ010000020.1:38865-150240 GCF_040611155.1 Streptomyces sp. NPDC002994 | reverse complement strand
ACGCCCGGTTACATTCCGAACCCGGAAGCTAAGCCTTTCAGCGCCGATGGTACTGCAGGGGGGACCCTGTGGGAGAGTAGGACGCCGCCGAACAAATTTTACGCCCCGGCCCCTGGACTTATGTCCAGGGGCCGGGGCTTTTTTGCGTTTAAGGTCAAGTCATGCGCTACGACCTCATCATCTTCGACAACGACGGCGTCCTCGTGGACAGTGAGCCGATCTCCAACACCATCCTCGCCGGCTACCTGAGCGAGCTCGGGCACGCGACTTCGTACGAGGACTCCCTCCGCGACTACATGGGTTCCGCCGTCCACCGGATCCACGATCTCGTACTGGAACGGACCGGACAGCGGCTGCCCGCCGACTTCGACAAGACCCTGCATTCACGGATCTTTGCCGCCTTCGAGCAGCAGCTGAAGCCGGTCACCGGGGCGGAGGAGCTGCTGGGGAAGCTGGTGGCGGACGGAGTTTCGTACTGCCTCGCTTCGTCCGGGAGTCATGAGCGGATCCGGGTCGGGCACCTGGTGACCGGGCTCGACGAGTGGTTCGAGGAAAGCTGGATCTTCAGTTCGCAGGACGTCGGGCGGGGCAAGCCGGCGCCGGATCTCTTCCTGCACGCCGCGGAACGGATGGGCGTACCGGCGGAGCGGTGTGTCGTGGTGGAGGACAGTGCGCTCGGGGTGGAGGCGGCTCGGGCGGCCGGGATGGATGTGTACGGGTTCACGGCCATGACGTCGGCCGACAAGCTTCGGGGCGCGACCGGGTATTTCAGTGAGTTGGGGGAGCTGCCGGGATTGCTTGTGTGATCGATCTACCCATGGGTAAGTGACGGGCCTACGCTGTCCGGCCATGACAGACACGCGGCTGCGGCACGGCAGGGCTTCCTTGGGGTTGAGCTTCTTCGCGCAGGGCGTGGCATTCGCTCTGCTCGTGACGCGGCTGCCCGCGATCCAGGACCGGTACGGGATATCCGACGGGCTGCTGCCGGTCTTCCTGGCCGCCGTTCCGATCCTCGCCGGCGTGGGCAGCGTCGCTACCGAGCAACTGGTGAAGCGGGTCCGGCCGAGCGCTGTGCTGCGGTGGTCGCAGCCGGTTGTGCTGTTGGCGCTTCTTGGGGTCGGTGCCGGCCGTGAGATGTGGCAAGTGGCCGTTGCTCTGGGGGTGTTCGGGGTGGCGGTCGGGGCGCTGGACGCGTCCATGAACATGCTGGGGGTGAGCCTTCAGCGGGCGTACGGGCGCAGCATCATGCTCGGGTTTCATGCGGCGTACAGCCTCGGGGGGATTGTGGGGGCCTCGCTCGCGTGGGTGGGGGCGCACTGGGATCTGGCGCTGTTTGTTTCCTATCTGCCGGTGGTAGCTGTGCTGTTGCCTGCGGCGGTGGTCGGCAGTCGTTGGTATGTCGATGGTGCGGTTGTGGTGGGGGTGGAGAAGGCAGCTTCGGGGGGTGGGTTCAAGCTGCTGTTGCCGTTGTGTCTGGTGATGACCTTTGCGTACATCGGGGACTCCACGGTCTCCAACTGGAGCGCCAAGTACCTGGAGGACGTGCTCGGTTCGTCGGAGCAGACGGCGACTCTTCCGTACAACGTCTACATGGTCACGACGTTGGTGGGGAGGGCCGTCGGGGACTTTGGGGTGCGGCGCTTCGGGGCGGTGGCCGTGGTGAGGGCCGGGGCGCTGCTCGCTGCCGGTGGGTTCGCCGTGGTGGCGGGGGCGCCGGGGGTGGGGGCCGGGATGCTCGGGTTCACGATGCTCGGGTTCGGGCTGTGCGTGATCGTGCCGCAGACGTTCGCGGCGGCGGGGCGGATGTTCCCCGGTGCGGCGAGTGACGCGGCTGTGGCTCGGCTGAATGTGTTCAATTACGTGGGGTTCCTGGTCGGTGCGCCGTTGGTGGGGGCGCTCGGGGACGCGTGGAGCTATCGCGGGGCGATGCTCGTGCCGATGGTTCTGGTGCTGGTGACGCTGGTGTACGCCCGTTCGTTCGCTTCCGGGACGGACCGATACGGTGGCGGGCATGAGCGGGCGCGCACTGTTGATGTGGGATGACGCGGTAACGGGATACGACTTCGGGGCGAGCCATCCGATGGACCCGGTCAGGCTCGACCTGACCATGGGGCTCGTACGGGCGTACGGGCTCGACCGGGCGGTGGATGTGGTCGCCGCGCCGGCGGCGGGCGACTCGACGCTTCGGCTTGTGCACCGCGAGGACTATGTGGCGGCGGTGCGGGCGGCTTCGCTGGATCCGCGGCGCGCGGATCAGGCGTACGGGCTGGGGACTGTTGACGATCCGGCTTTCGCGGGGATGCATGAGGCTTCGGCGCTGATCGCCGGGCAGTCGGTGGGGGCGGCGGAGGCGGTCTGGCGGGGGGAGACCGCGCATGCGGTGAACTTCGCGGGCGGGCTGCACCATGCGATGCCGGGGAGCGCGGCGGGGTTCTGCGTTTACAACGACCCGGCGCTCGCGATCGCGCGGCTGCTGGAGCTGGGGGCTGAGCGGGTCGCGTATGTGGATGTGGATGTGCACCACGGGGACGGGGTGCAGGCGGCCTTCTGGGAGGACCCGCGGGTTCTGACGGTCTCGCTGCACGAGCATCCGCGGACGCTGTTCCCGGGGACCGGATGGCCGGAGGAGACGGGCGCGAGTGGGGCGGGCGAGGGCTCGGCCGTGAATGTGGCGCTGCCGGCGGGGACGGGGGACGCGGGGTGGTTGCGGGCGTTCCATGCGGTCGTGCCGGAGCTGTTGGCGGACTTCCGGCCCCAGGTGCTGATCACGCAGCACGGGGCGGATACGCATTTCGAGGATCCGCTGGCCCATTTGGCCGTATCGCTGGATGCGCAGAGGGCGGTGCAGGCGGCGTGTCATGAGCTCGCGCACGCGTACGTGGAGGGCGGGAAGTGGGTTGCGCTGGGGGGTGGGGGATATGCGGTGGTGGATGTCGTACCGCGGTCCTGGACGCATCTGGTGGGGATCGCGGCGCATCAGCCGGTTGATCCGGAGTCGGTGATTCCGGCGTCTTGGCGAGACGAAGTGTATGCGCGGACACGGCAGTTGGGGCCTGGGCGGATGACGGATGGGCTCGCGCCGGAGTGGAAGGGCTGGGACGCGGGGTACGACCCCGCGGACCGGCTGGACCAGGCGGTGCTGGCGGCTCGGCGAGCGGTGTTTCCTTTGCGGGGGTTGTTGGCGTAGGGCGCCGCGACGGCGAAGCTCGCGGCGGTGCCGCCGTGTTCGACGGCCGGCCGGATGATGTCGCGGAGCCGCTGCGGATCACCGCCGACGAGTGCGCCACCTGACGCCGTCCTTCGTGTCCCGGGCGCGCAGAACGGGCGGCTCGCCAATACGCTCGGTGAGACCCGCGGGAGGCGTTTGGGTGGGCGTGGTGGTGGCTGGTGCGGGTCCGGGGCGCTGCGCGGGGCTGTCCCCCTAACCGCCCCTTCCCGAGGTTGGGGGCAAGCCCCCGGGCCCCGGGCGGCCGACCACCACGAATCGGGCAAATAATCGGATGCGGGTGCGGGGAGCGGTCCGTACGGTCGATGTCCGTGGAAGCGCTTAGTGAGAAACAGATCCGCTCGTCCTTCGTGAACTGCACCAAGGGCGAGGCGGCCCGCCTGAAACTGCCCCTCGGCTTCGCCGAAATCCCCTGGGAAGACCTGGATTTCCTCGGGTGGGTCGACCCCGGCGCGCCGCTGCGGGCGCACCTCGTCCTGGCTCGGCCGGACGGCCCGCTCGGGATCACCCTGCGGGTGCCCGGTGCGACCCGTACCAGCGCGGTGAAGTCCAGCCTCTGCCAGCTGTGCCTCACCGGGCACGCTTCCTCCGGCGTCACCCTTCTCGTGGCGCCGCTGGCGGGAGCCCGGGGCCGCGAGGGCAACACCGTCGGCACGTACATCTGCGCCGACCTCGCCTGCTCCCTGTACGTACGGGGCAAGCGGCAGCCCAAGCTGCGCAGTGGCCGGTACGAGGAGAGCCTGAGCCTGGAGGAGCGGATCGCCCGCACGCTCGGCAACCTGGACGCCTTCGTGGCGAAGGTGACGCAGGGCGGCTAGCCGGGGCGTGGTGGGTTCGTTCGTTGGTGGGTTACGCCAAGTGTGGGGTGTGTTCGGGGTTTTGGGGGAACGGCGGCTGGGGGTGGGGGAGCATCGGGAGCGTGTTGAGTACTGGCGCGTTGCGTGCGCATCTGTTGGCGGCCCGGCTGGCCGGCACCGTGGCCACCTCGCGCGAGCAGAGTCTGCGCAGCTACCGGCTGTTCGCCGCGAGGGATCCCCGGGTGCTGCTCGGGCTCGATCCCGAATGGGCCTGGGACGAGCGCGAGGTGATGGCTCTGATGGCCGAAAGGTGTGGGGTTTCCGACGATCCGGGGATGGTCAGTGGGGCCGATGTGATCGATCCCGAGCGGACCTTGGCCGCGCTGGAGGCGTTCGCGGGGCGGCTCGGGGAAGCCGCCGCGCGGCGGCTTCCGGTGATGCTCGGGACCGGGCATCCGCATCGGCTGCTCGGGTTTTACGCCGGTCTCGCAGACGCCTTGTCGGCGGCGGGATGCCTTGTCCTCACACCCGCGCAGGGGCGATGTGTCGACATAACGACCCGGTTCGGCGTACGCACGTACAACCTCGACTACGTACGAGGAGTCGCGCTGGTGCGCGAACCCGGCGCGCGTGGGCCCGTGAGTGGTACCGGCGCACACAGCCACTCACCCCTCCCGGTCAGGGTCGCTCTCGCCGCCGCGGGGGAGGGCGGCGGACCCTTGCCCGGGCTTGTCGTGGGGGACCACGGGTGGGTCTGCGGTGCAGGTCAGTTGGGGTTCGAGGCCATTGGACTGGCCGATACCGATGACCCCGCGCTGTTCGTCGGTGAGGCTGAGGGGCGGGTGTCCGTCGCCGTTCCGCTTGATGATGCTGTGCGGTCTGATTACTACCGACCGCTTACTCGCTATGTACTCAATCGGGCGTGTCTGTCACGGTAGGAGGCGGATGGCTGCTCCTCTTCCCCACTCGCATCACCCGCCCCTAGTCTGGGAGTGAGCGCACAACGACGAAGAGTCACCGGAGGGGAAGCCGGTGCGCGTCGGGTGCGGAAGGTACAGGTGGGTCATGGCTGCTGGCAGCGAGAGGCCTCTCAACGAGGTCAAGTTTCTGACCGTGGCGGAAGTCGCCTCGGTGATGCGAGTGTCGAAGATGACCGTGTACCGATTGGTGCACAGCGGTCATCTGCCGGCGATCCGGGTGGGCAGGTCCTTCCGGGTTCCGGAGCAAGCGGTTCACGAGTACCTCCGCGAGTCCTTTGTGGGGGTGGAATCGGCCTGACGGCGGCCTCGGATTACGTCCCTCTCTCGGTGGCGGGTAGGCTAGGCCCTCGTAGGTCGTGTGGGCCCAGACGCCCCGCACCGAGTGAAGAGAAGTGAGCGAGGGTAGTCGTGGGCTCTGTTATCAAGAAGCGGCGCAAGCGGATGGCCAAGAAGAAGCACCGCAAGCTGCTCAAGCGCACCCGCGTTCAGCGTCGTAACAAGAAGTAAGCGGCCGCTGTACGTGTATCCGCAGCCCTTCCACCTTCATGGTGGGAGGGCTGCGGTGCGTTGTGGTGGGGTGCGGTGCTTGGTGATGCGTCCCTTGCGGCTCGTGTAGCCCATGTGTGTCTGCTGTCACTTCGGGCGCCGGGCGGTCGTCACAGCGCAACGTCCAACCGCTACGGTGGCGCTAGGGGAGACCGAGGGAAGGCGCTGATCTTGGGCAAGGTCGTGCTCGTCACAGGTGTGGCCCGGCAGCTGGGCGGCCGTTTCGTACGGCGGATCCAGCGTGATCCCGATGTGGACCGGGTGATCGGCGTCGATGCGGTTCCGCCCGAGCATCACCTCGGCGGCGCCGACTTCGTGCAGGCGGACATCCGCCAGCCCGCCATCGCGCGCGTGCTCGCCGAGCACGGCGTCGACACCGTCGTGCACATGGACGTCACCGGTACGCCGCTGGGCACCGGCGGCAGTCGTACGTCGGTGAAAGAGACCAACGTCATCGGCACGATGCAGCTGCTCGGTGCCTGCCAGAAGTCGGCGACCGTGCAGCGGCTCGTCGTGAAGTCGAGTACGAGTGTTTATGGGTCGGCGCCGCGCGACCCTGCCGTCTTCACCGAGACCACGCCGCCGAAGTCGCTGCCGAGCGGAGGCTTCGCCAAGGACGCGGTCGAGGTCGAGGGGTACGTGAGGGGCTTCGCGCGCCGGCGGCCCGATGTGGCCGTGTGTGTGCTGCGGTTTGCCAACATTCTTGGCCCCTGTGCGGATTCTCCGCTGGCTGATTACTTCTCGCTGCCTGTGCTGCCGACGGTCTTCGGGTACGACCCGCGGCTGCAGTTCGTGCATGAGGATGACGTGGTCGATGTTCTGCGCATCGCCTCCCACGATCCTCGGCGCGGAACGATGAACAGCGGCACCTTCAACATCGCCGGCGACGGCGTGCTGACGCTCTCGCAGTGCTCGCGGCGGCTCGGGCGGCCGACCGTGCCGGTGCTGCTGCCCGCCGTCACCTGGGTCGGGTCCGCGCTGCGGACGGTCGGGGTGACCGACTTCTCGCCCGAGCAGATCCGGCTGCTGACGCACGGACGGGTCGTCAGGACGGTGCAGATGCGCGAGACCCTGGGGTTTGAGCCGAAGTACACGACCGCGGAGGCCTTTTCGGACTTTGCGCGCAGCCGGGGGGCGGGGCTGCTGCCGCCGGAGGCCATTGCTCGTACCGTCGACCGGATCTCCACCCTCGTCGTCAGCGACGGCGGGAACGTCAGCGACGCCCGCAACGGCAGTAAGGAGCGCATCTGACATGGCCGATGCCAAGGTCATTCCGTTCGGCGACGATCCGAGGACCAGGCGGGCCGCGGGCCGGCCCAAGTCCAAGGATGTGGGCGGGGGCGGGGGTGTGGGCGTCGGTGCTGCCGCGAAGGAGTCCGCCAAGGGGAAGCGGCCTCCGGGCCGTAAGGCGGGGCCGCTCGCGCCCGTACCGGAACAGCATGCGGCGCCGGACGACGCGGGGGCCGCGGAGGCCCTGGTGGCGACGGAGGAGTCGAAGGCGGATCTCGGGGGCGGGGGTGGCTGGGACCGGCGGATCGCGGGCGGACTCGCGTTTTTGCGGCGGCGGCTCACCGGTGACTACGAGGTCGACGAGTTCGGGTACGACGAGGAGCTCACCGACAAGGTCCTGATGTCTCTGATCAGGCCCTTGTGCGAGAAGTACTTCCGGGTGGAGGTCAAGGGCATCGAGAACATCCCGTCGGAGGGCGGGGCGCTCATCGTCGCCAACCACTCGGGGACGCTGCCGCTGGACGGGCTGATGCTTCAGGCCGCGGTGCACGACAACCATCCGGCTGGGCGACATGTGCGGCTGCTGGCGGCGGACTTGGTTTTCATGCTGCCGGTCGTGAACGAGCTGGCGCGTAAGGCCGGGCACACGCTGGCCTGTGCGGAGGACGCGGAGGAGCTGCTGCGGCGGGGCGAGGTCGTCGGTGTGATGCCGGAGGGCTTCAAGGGGATCGGGAAGCCGTTCAGCGAGCGGTACAAGTTGCAGCGGTTCGGGCGGGGCGGGTTCGTTTCCACCGCGCTGCGGGCGGGGGCGCCGATTGTGCCGTGCTCGATCGTGGGGGCGGAGGAGATCTACCCGATGATCGGGAACGCGCGGACGTTGGCGCGGGTGCTGGGGATTCCGTACTTCCCGATCACGCCTACGTTTCCCTGGCTGGGGCCGTTGGGGGCTTTGCCGTTGCCTACCAAGTGGACGATTCAGTTCGGGGAGCCGATTCCTACGGAGGGGTATCCGGGGGAGGCGGCGGAGGATCCGATGCTGATGTTCAATCTGACGGATCAGGTGCGGGAGCAGATTCAGCACACGCTGTACAAGCTGCTGGTGCAGCGGCGGTCTGTTTTCTTCTGAGTGGCGTGTGCGCGCGCCGAAAGCTGTGGGCCCGGTCTCTGGGGAGAGCGGGCCCACTTGTGTTGCCGGGGTGGGGTTACGGTGCGTTCTCCTCCTCGATGCCCAGGCCCGGGAGGATTCCGGGGAGCAGCGGGGGGACGGTGACGTCCGGGACCGGCGGGTTGTTGCCGTTCTTGTCCTTGTCCCTGTCCTTGTCGGACTGCGACGACGAAGGTGTGTCCGCCGACGGGGGGTTCAGGAGGTCGCCCGGGGCGCCGCCGATGAGGCCCTCGTCCTTGGAGCTGCTTCCGGGAGAGGACGGCTTCGGCTTGCTTTTCTCGCCCGTTCGGCCGCCGGAGGACGTGGTGGTGGAAGGGGCGGGGCGGTCGGTGCCCGGTGTGCCCGTACGGTCCTGGGTGGAGCCGGCGGGGCTGTCGGGGTTCTCGGGTGACTTCGGGGTACGGGGGAGGAGCGACTGCAGCGGTGCTACCTCTTCGTCTATGGCGTCGAAGACCGAGCTCACCTGGTCGCCCACGTCGGTCAGCTGCACCGGAAGCCGCTCGCGCAGGCTGCTCCACGCTTGGCGGTGCGACTTGGCGAACGACGACAGGGCCTGGATGGAGCCGATCGAGCCGTCACGCTCGTAGGCCCTGCTGAGAAGGCGGTGGCCTTCGCCCGCGTCGTGCGTCATTCCGCTCAGCGTGCGCCTGACCTCGCCCAGCTGTTCGTGGTCCAGATCGGCGGTTCGGCCGCGCTCCAGGAGGCGGCGAGCCTCCATGAGGCGGGTCGAAGCCTGGTTGAGATAGATCTCGCCACGGTCGGCGTCGTCGCCGGCCATGCCGAGCTTGACGTCTTCCATGCCTCGCTTCAGCCCGTACAGCGAATCACCCGGCAGGGCGTCGGAACTCGCAGCGGCGACTCCGCTGAAGGCTCCAGCGGCCACACCGACGGTGAGCCCGCCCGCAGCGATGCCCTTCGACCAGCGGGAGCGCGGGCGCAGCTTGTGGAGCGGGGATGCCCGGTGGGCGCCCCGTCCCGTTCGCTGCTCGGGCACCGTAGGGCCCGTTGGCGCGCCGCCCTCGGCGACCATCGCTTCCATGGCGGCGATGAGCTGTGCCCGCTGGACGACCTTGACCTCGGGGTCCAACTCCGGTGACGGCAGCTCGCCGAGACCGTTCGCCAGGGCCAAAAGCCGTGTGGGCTCTGGCCCTTCGGCCGTTTCTTCGGGCTGATCTGCCGCCGTGCCCTGGGGCGTCTGTGCCTCCAGCGCCTGGGCGAAGGCGTTCGCCCGCCGGTGCGCCGATACGTTCGCGATCACTGGCGGCACCTCCTCTCGTCATGACGATCGACTCCCCTGGGGGTCCGGAAGGTTGCACGCCATGAGCACATCCACACGATCGAGTGAGTGGCTGCGGACATGGCGTGACCGCAGGGAGCCTGCATCCCGCACAACGAGCGTCGCGGCACTTGGGTTACGCGCGAAGGATGATCGGACCACGATGTCATCGAGGGGCAGCGAGGCGTTACCGACCGTGAGTCGCGGTCGGCCGATCGGCGGGCGTGCGCGGGCGCGTGTCAGTCTGCCGGCGTGTCAGCGGGCGTCGTCGGGCAGGAGCCGGGCCAGTGTACGTACGGCCCGGTACTGGAGGGTCTTGATCGCGCCCTCGTTCTTGCCCATGACGCGAGCCGTCTCGGCGACCGAGAGGCCCTGCAGGAAGCGCAGGGTCACGCACTCCTGCTGCTGCGGGTTGAGCTTGCGGACCGCTTCCAGGAGGGCCGCGTTGGAGAGGGATTCGAGGACGGAGTCCTCCGGGCTGCGCTCGACCTCGTTGGCGTCGAGCATTTCGCCGGTGGTCACTTCGAGTCGGAACCGGCTCGATTTGAAGTGGTCGGCGACCAGGTTTCGGGCGATGGTGACCAGCCAGGCGCCGAAGTCGCGGCCCTGCCAGGTGAAGGTGGAGATGCGGCGCAGGGCGCGCAGGAACGTCTCGCTCGTCAGGTCTTCCGCGGTCGCCTTTCCGCCGACGCGGTAATAGATGTAGCGGTAGACCGTGTCGCTGTACTGGTCGTAGAGGCGGCCGAACGCATCGGCCTCGCCGGCCTGAGCGCGTTCGACAAGGTCCATCATGCGTGCGCTGTCGCTGTCGGCACTGGGCCGACGGGCGGTGGACGTGCCAGTGCCCGAGCCGGCGCCACGGCTGCGTCTGCCGACCGCCGCACCGCCGTCGGCCAGGGCATAGCAGGGGCCGACAAGTGCAGGGGTGGCAAGGGCGGGGACGGCGTACGCGGTGGGGACGAAGCCGCGCAAGCGGTCCACGACCGTTGCGCGCAGCGTAGCCAGGCCCGAGGCGTCAACCCCGACGTGTGGGTACACGGGACTCCCAGAGGCAGAGCTTCCAACACGTTCAGTGCTAGACCGGTCACTCGTCGTGCTGATGAGTGGGGTCCGGTATGCGTCTGAGGAGAATAACGCTTCGTACAGGCAGCGCTACACCCAGTTGCTCAAATCATCGATTCCGTCGCTTCTGTTACGACTTGGCGGCGGTTCGAGTAGCGGATCGTGATCGGTTGTTGATCGGATCACTTCGTAATCTGCGTGATTGCTGGATGCGTTGTGCCCAAGTGGGGCGTGACAGGACTGACCGTGGCCGCGGGAGGGTAGGGGCTCGGGATTGCGGATCGCGCGGAAGCGAAAGCGGAAACTAGCGGCGGCGGCGGTGCAGGGCCATCGCGGCCGCGGTGCCGCCGGCGATGGCGCCGACGCCGGCGGCCGCCGGGATGCCGACCTTGGCGGCCTTGCGGCCGGTCCGGTAGTCGCGCAGCCGCCACTCGCGCTCGCGGGCGTACCTGCGCAGCTTCGCGTCGGGATTGATCGCGTACGGGTGTCCGACGAGCGAGAGCATCGGGATGTCGTTGTGCGAGTCGCTGTACGCCGCGCAGCGGGTCAGGTCGAGGTCTTCGGCGGCGGCCAGGGCGCGTACCGCCTCGGCCTTCGCGGGGCCGTGCAGGGGTTCGCCGACCAGCTTGCCCGTATAAACGCCGTCGACCGATTCCGCGACCGTGCCGAGGGCGCCGGTCAGGCCCAGGCGGCGGGCGATGATCGTGGCCGTCTCGACGGGGGCGGCGGTGACCAGCCAGACCTTCTGGCCCGCGTCGAGGTGGGCCTGGGCGAGGGCGCGGGTGCCGGGCCAGATGCGCTCGGCCATGTACTCGTCGTAGATCTCCTCGCCGATGGACATCAGCTCGGAGACGCGGTGGCCCTTCACGATGGACAGCGCGCTGTCGCGGGCGTCCTGCATGTGCTCGGGGTCCTCGACGCCGGCGAGGCGGAACCAGGCCTGCTGCCAGGCGAAGCGGGCCAGTTCCTGGCGCTGGAAGAACTTCCGCTTGTAGAGGCCCCGGCCGAAGTGGAAGATCGCGGCGCCCTGCATGACGGTGTTGTCGAGATCGAAGAAGGCGGCGGCCCGGTGGTCTCCGACCACGGGGAACGCGGGCTCGGGTTCTTCGGGCTTGCCGGACGGCGTCGCGGCGAGTCCTTCGTACTCCTGCGACGTCTTGCGTGCTGCCTCGGCTGCTGCCTCTCCCGCCAGCACGCTCCGGGCTGTCGCCGAGCGCCTGCGGGGGGTGAGCCATCCCAGTGCGGCCATGTCGTGAGCATAGCCAGTCTGTTCGGTACTTCCGGACCTGCCGGGATGCGGCGGCGTGAACTCTCCGGGGCGCGGGTGTTACGCGGACGGGCGGGGCGACGGCTATGGGGCGGACATGGCGCGGGCGGGCGGGGTCGGGCGGGGTCGGGCGCGGCCGGGCGGGGCGAGAATGGCGGTATGAGTCCCTTGTTGCGACGTACGGCGTCGAAGAGGAAGCCCGAGGAGCGATTGGTCACGCTGATCGGGAAGCCGGGCTGTCATCTCTGTGACGACGCGCGGGGTGTGGTGAGTGAGGTGTGCGGGGCGCTCGGGGTGCCGTGGGAGGAGAAGGACATCACCCAGGACGAGGAGTTGAACCGGGCGTACTGGGAGCAGATTCCGGTTGTCCTGGTCGACGGCGAGCAGCACACCTTCTGGCGCGTGGACGCCGGGCGGCTGCGCAAGGAGCTGGAGGGCTGAGAGGCCGGCTGAAAGACAGCTAGCATTATGGGCGGTTTGAGCGATCTCGGGGGCGTAGTCGTGAGGAGTGTGTACGGTTTTGCCCCCTTCGGATCTTCAACGAGTTCGAGTGGTCCGCGGTTCCGTGATCGGGCGGGCGGCATGCGTGACCCCGGTCACTTTGGGCGGACAAAACGGACACCATCTTTGTGCACGCGTTCACAAAGGCATAGCCTGCTTGCGACGGGGCGGTCCTGGTACATACGGCCGCCTGCAGCCCCGCTCATCCCGCAGGAGCACCGTGGCAACTGGCCGAAATCACCGACCGGCGACCCGTAGCCGAGGCATTCCCGAGGCCACCGTCGCCCGCCTTCCGCTGTATCTGCGTGCCCTGACGGCGCTCTCCGAGCGCTCCGTCCCCACGGTCTCCTCCGAGGAGCTCGCCGCCGCGGCCGGGGTCAACTCCGCGAAGCTGCGCAAGGACTTCTCCTACCTCGGGTCCTACGGGACGCGTGGGGTCGGATACGACGTCGAGTACCTCGTCTATCAGATCTCCCGCGAGCTGGGCCTCACCCAGGACTGGCCGGTCGTCATCGTCGGCATCGGTAACCTCGGCGCCGCCCTCGCCAACTACGGCGGGTTCGCCTCCCGTGGCTTCCGCGTCGCCGCGCTCATAGACGCCGACCCCGCCATGGCGGGCAAGCCGGTCGCCGGGATTCCCGTACAGCACACGGACGATCTTGAGAAGATCATCAGTGACAACGGCGTCCACATCGGCGTCATCGCCACGCCCGCGGGTGCGGCTCAGCAGGTCAGCGAGCGGCTCATCGCCGCCGGTGTGACCTCGATCCTCAACTTCGCGCCGACCGTTCTGTCGGTGCCGGACGGGGTCGACGTACGCAAGGTCGACCTCTCCATCGAGCTCCAGATCCTCGCCTTCCATGAGCAGCGCAAGGCCGGTGAAGAAGCCGCCGCCGTGGCCGCCGCGACGGGTGACGCCGTGACGGCGCCCCCGTTGCGCGGGGCTGCTGGCGCGGGTGCAGGCGCGGGCGCGGGTGCGGGTGCGAGCCGGAAGGGACCCGACGGGGATGTCCCCGCCGTGATGCCGGCATGAGTCTTCTGGTTGTCGGGCTGAGTCACCGCAGCGCTCCGGTCAGCGTGCTGGAGCGGGCGTCGCTGGCCGCCGATACGCAGGCCAAGCTCCTCCTGGACACGCTCGCCTCGGAGCCGGCGGTCGAGGCCGCCGTACTGGCGACGTGCAATCGCATTGAGCTGTACGCCGACGTGGACAAGTTCCACGCCGGTGTCGCGGAGCTTTCCACGCTGCTCGCTCAGCACAGTGGGGTGGGGCTCGAAGAGCTCACTCCGTATTTGTACGTGCACTACGAGGACCGGGCCGTCCACCACCTGCTGTCGGTGGCCTGCGGGCTCGATTCGATGGTCGTCGGCGAGGGGCAGATCCTCGGCCAGATCAAGGACGCGCTCGCGCTGGGGCAGGAGCTCCACACCGCGGGCCGGCTCCTCAACGACCTCTTCCAGCAGGCGCTGCGCGTCGGGAAGCGGGCGCACTCCGAGACCGGTATCGACCGGGCCGGGCAGTCGCTCGTCACCTTCGGGCTCGAACAGCTCGCGGTGGGTAGTGGGCTGTCGGTCGGTGAATGGGCTGCGGGCAAGCGGGCGCTCGTTATCGGCGCCGGCTCGATGTCCTCGCTGGCCGCGGCGACGCTCGTACGCACCGGAGTGGCCGAGGTCGTCGTCGCGAACCGCACGCAGGCGCGCGCGGAGCGGCTGGCGGAGATCCTGGGCGAGGCGGGCGGCGTGGCGCGAGCTGTGCCGATGGCCGACGTGGCGCGTGAACTGACACGAGTCGATGTTGTGGTGTCCTGCACGGGGGCTACCGGTCTTGTGCTTACGGCTGAGAATGTCGCGAGCGCGCTGGGGCTGACGGTGGATCACGCTACGGCGGCGGCCGGGTCTGTGGCGGGGCGTGGGGCTGGGGCTGGTGCGGGTGCTGCTGCCGGTGCGGATGTTGGTGCTGGTGCTGGTGAGCCTGCGGGCTGTCCGGTGCCGAATGAGATCCCCGTCGTGCCTGCCGCCCGGCAGGGTGCCGACGCCGGGTCCATGGAGCAGCACGGGGCCTGGGCCGACAACGGAACCGCCGTCGCTCAGGGGCGTACGCGTGGGCAGGCCGGTGTGCGCAGTGGTGCGCCGGTACGGCTCGCGCTGCTCGACCTCGCCATGCCCCGCGACATCGACGGCGGCGTACACCGGCTCGACGGCGTACGGCTGGTGGACATCGAGTCGCTGGCCGAAGCTTCCGCCGACGCGCCCATGGCCGCCGATGTGGACCAGGTGCGGACCATCGTGTCCGACGAGGTCGCGGCCTTCGGCGCTGCCCAGCGTGCCGCACAGATCACGCCCACCGTCGTCGCCCTGCGCAGCATGGCGGCGGATGTGGTGAGCAACGAGGTCGCCCGGCTCGAGGGGCGGCTTCCCGGACTGGACGAAAAGCAGCGCGCGGAGATCACGCAGACCGTGCGCCGCGTCGTCGACAAGCTCCTGCACGCGCCCACCGTGCGGGTCAAGCAGCTCGCCAGCGAGCCCGGCGGTGCCGGGTACGCGGACGCGCTGCGCGAACTCTTCGACCTCGACCCGCAGACGGTCGCCGCCGTCAGCAGGGCCGACCTGAACGACACCCCTGACGGTGGGAATAGAGGGCGGGCATGACTACTGATGCCTTGAAGAACGGCGCCTCGGAGGTTCGTGCCTCGGAGGTTCGTGCCGCGGAGGCTGGTGCCTCGAAGGCTGGCGCCTTGAGGCTGGGGACCAGGCGCAGCAAGCTCGCCATGGCCCAGTCCGGACACGTCGCCGAGGCGGTGCGTCAGATCACGGGGCGCCCCGTCGAGCTGGTGGAGATCACCACGTACGGAGACGTCTCGCGAGAGCACCTCGCGCAGATCGGCGGTACGGGCGTCTTCGTGACGGCGCTGCGCGACGCGCTGCTGAGCGGTGAAGTGGACTTCGCGGTTCATTCGCTCAAGGACCTGCCGACCGCTCAGCCGGACGATCTGACGCTGGCCGCCGTGCCGGAGCGTGAGGACCCGCGTGACGTGCTTGTCGCGCGGGACGGGCTCAGGCTGGCGCAGCTGCCTGCCGGGTCCCGGGTGGGCACTGGATCGCCGCGCCGCATGGCGCAGCTCAACGCGTACGCGCGGGCCCATGGTCTTGATATTGAGACCGTGCCGATCCGCGGCAACATCGACACTCGTGTCGGATATGTACGGAGCGGGGAACTGGACGCGGTGGTTCTGGCCGCCGCCGGCCTCAACCGCATCGGCAGGAGCGATGAAGTGACCGAGTTCCTCTCGGTCGATGTCGTCCTGCCTGCCCCCGGCCAGGGGGCCCTGGCAATCGAGTGCGCCGCCACGCGCGTCGAACTCGCTGCCGCGCTCGCCGAGCTCGACGACCCGTACACGCGGGTCGCCGTGACCGCCGAGCGATCCCTGCTCGCCGCCCTGGAGGCCGGTTGCAGCGCACCTGTGGGTGCACTGGCCGACCTGCTGGCCGACGGACAGGTTGTCAACGAAATGCGCCTGCGCGGTGTCGTCGGTACGACCGACGGCTCTGAGCTGGTGCAGCTGTCCACTACCGGTCCCGTACCCACGTCGCACAACGACGCGATCACTCTCGGACGCGAACTCGCGGACGAGATGCTCGCGAAGGGTGCGGCCGGTCTTATGGGGGAGCGAGCACAATGAGCCCCACCACCACCTCTACGTCAGTACCTTCGGCGTTCCCCGTATCCGGGCACGTCACATTTCTCGGGGCAGGGCCAGGTGATCCCGGTCTGCTGACGCTGCGCGCCGTCGAGGCGCTCGCGAGCGCGGATGTGCTGATCGCCGAGCCACATGTGCTCGATGTCGTACGCAGTCATGTCAGGGCGGGCGTAAGCACGCCTCAGCTGACGGTGGTTGACGATGCGTCAACTGCCGCCGGTATCCCCGCGATCAGGGATGCGGTCAATCTTGTCATGGAGGCCGCGCGGGTCGGCAAGCGGGTCGTCCGTGCGATCTCCGGCGACCCGGGCCTCGACGGCAACGCGGGCGAGGAGATGCTCGCTTGCGCTGCTGAAGGCATTCCCTTCGAGGTAGTGCCCGGTGTCGCGTCGGCGGTTGGCGTGCCGGCTTATGCCGGTGTGCCGCTGCGGGACGGGCGGGGCGCGGATGTGCGCTTCGTCGATGCGCGGAGCGCTGATGACAGATGCTGGTCCGAGGTTGGGACGAGCGACTGCACGGCGGTTGTTTCCACGACGCTGGATGCCGTCGCGTCGGCCGCGGGGGAGCTTGTTTCGGCCGGGCGTAAGCCCGATACGCCGATGAGCGTCACTGTGGCTGGTACGACGACGCGGCAGCGGACGTGGAACGCGACGCTGGGGACGGTCGCCCAGGTCCTGAAGCAGGCGAAGGTGCTGCCTTCCCCTGATGGCCACCAGCCCGTCATAGCCGTGGTCGGCGAGCGCAGCGCCGCTGCTCAGCGCGAGCAGTTGTCGTGGTTCGAGTCGAAGCCGCTGTTCGGGTGGCGGGTGCTGGTTCCGCGTACGAAGGAGCAGGCGGCGTCGCTCTCCGACCAGCTGCGGTCTTACGGGGCCGTGCCGCACGAGGTGCCGACCATTGCTGTTGAGCCGCCTCGGACCCCGCAGCAGATGGAGCGGGCGGTCAAGGGGCTCGTTACGGGGCGGTACGAGTGGATCGCCTTCACGTCGGTGAATGCTGTTAAGGCTGTTCGGGAGAAGTTTGAGGAGTACGGGCTTGATGCTCGTGCTTTCGCGGGGATCAAGGTCGCCGCGGTGGGGGAGCAGACGGCTGCGGCGTTGGTCGAGTTCGGTGTGAAGCCGGATCTCGTGCCGAGTGGGGAGCAGTCGGCGGCGGGGTTGCTGGAGGACTGGCCGCCGTACGATCCGGTCTTCGATCCGATCGATCGGGTCTTCCTGCCGCGGGCCGATATCGCGACGGAGACGCTGGTCGCGGGGCTGATCGAGCTCGGGTGGGAGGTCGACGACGTGACCGCTTATCGGACGGTCCGGGCGTCGCCGCCGCCGGCGGATACGCGGGAGGCGATCAAGGGCGGCGGGTTTGACGCCGTTCTCTTTACGTCGAGCAGTACGGTGCGGAATCTGGTCGGGATTGCGGGCAAGCCGCATAACGTGACCGTGATTGCGTGTATCGGTCCTGCTACCGCCAAGACGGCGGAGGAGCACGGGCTGCGGGTCGACGTTCTGTCGCCGGAGCCGTCGGTGCACAAGCTGGCGGAGGCGCTTGCGGCGTTCGGCACGCAGCGGCGGGAGGCGGCGATCGCTTCGGGCGAGCATGTGACGCGGCCGAGTGAGCGGCGGCCGGGGTCTCGGCGGCGGCGGACTACTTAGGGCGCGGACCGCTTAGGCTGCGGACCACGTAGGCGTGTGGTGTGAGGGCCGGGACCTGGGGTGATGCCCGGGGTCCCGGCCCTCATGCGTGAGGCGGCCTCCGTGGTGGGGATGGTGCCGACGGGGTGACGGTAAAAGTCGTCGTTTCGGCGGCGTAGCGTGTTTGGCATGACTGTGTATGGATCCTTTCCCGGGGCTCGGCCCCGTCGGTTGCGCACCACCCCCGCCATGCGGCGCATGGTCGCCGAGAATCGGCTGCACCCCGCTGATCTGATCCTTCCGGCGTTCGTACGGGAAGGCATCAGCGAGCCCGTGGCCATTTCGGCCATGCCGGGCGTTCAGCAGCACACGCTCGACACGTTGCGGAAGGCGGCTGTCGAGGCTGTGGAGGTGGGCGTCGCGGGGATCATGCTGTTCGGCGTACCTGAGGACGAGAAGAAGGATGCGGCGGGGACGGCCGGTACCGACCCGGACGGGATCCTTCAGGTCGCGCTGCGTGAGGTGCGGGGTGAGGTGGGGGACGATCTCGTGATCATGTCCGACCTGTGCCTGGACGAGTACACCGATCATGGGCACTGTGGCGTCCTGGATGCGGACGGGCGTGTCGACAACGACGCGACGCTGGAGCGGTACGCCGAGATGGCGCAGGTCCAGGCGGACGCGGGCGCGCACGTGGTGGGTCCCAGCGGAATGATGGACGGCCAGGTCGGCGTCGTTCGCGATGCGCTGGACACGATCGGCAAGGAGGACGTGTCGATCCTGGCGTACACGGCGAAGTACTCGTCGGCCTTTTACGGGCCGTTTCGGGAGGCCGTCGGTTCTTCGCTGCGGGGTGACCGGAAGACGTACCAGCAGGACCCGGCGAACTTGCGGGAGTCGATGAGGGAGCTGGCGCTGGATTTGGACGAAGGCGCCGACATGGTGATGGTCAAGCCGGCGGGTCCGTATTTGGATGTGCTGGCGAAGGTCGCTGAGGCTGTGGATGTGCCGGTTGCGGCGTACCAGATCAGTGGCGAGTACGCGATGATCGAGGCGGCGGCGGAGCGGGGCTGGATCGACCGGGACAAGGCGATCATGGAGAGCCTGCTGGGGATCAAGCGCGCGGGCGCGAACATGATCCTTACGTACTGGGCGACTGAGGTCGCGCGCTGGGTCGGGCGGCAGGGGTAGTCGGTAACTGCAACTGCTGGTTGCTTCTGGGGGTTTCGGGCCGTCCCTGAGCGCTCGAGTGTCGGTGGGCCGTGACGGCGCGTCAAGGGCGCTCCCTGCGGTCGCGTCGCTGCGCGAGAGCCCTTCGGGCTCCCCTTGACCCGCCGCCCCGGCCCACCGCTAACGCTTATAGGGGGACGGCCCAAAGAAAAACGCCCTGCACGCCGACTGGAATATGGGCGCGGGTCGGCTCGGTGGCTTGCGGCGTGGTGGGTGGGGCGCATGAGGTCTATGGGGTGGCTCGGCCCCTGGCTCGGCGGGTGCGGGGACGGTCGCTGGTGCGACATCCCCATTCCCACGCACACGAGCACCCAGGCCGGTGGCCGGCTGGCCGGTCGGGTCGACCTGCGAACTCATGTCTGCGCGGGTGGGGCGCGACAGTGAATGGGGGGACTCGGGACGGTGTGGCGTCCGCCCCGACCGGTGGTCGGTTGAACCACAAGCATGTGGTTGAGGTTGGTGGGTGGAAGGGCATCCCGGGGCTGCGTGGTCCTGCCGATGGATCTCGGTGGGCTGGCGGGGTGGTTCGAGGTGCTCAGGCCTGGCCGGATGAGACGAACCCCGCAGAAGACGAAAAACCGCGCCCGTTTAGCACCATTTCGACGCATTGTTGGGCTCTGGGACTCATCAAGTGCGGGGTTAGTCCCACATCGCCACCCCGTGATGGAGCCGCACCGGTCCCTCCGTGCTGACATGCGCTTTGAGCCACCTGTTCGGCCTTGATCGCACGTGGTCTTACCTCCGCCCAACGCTCCTGAAAGGGTGTTGGGCATGACCATGACTCGTCGTGCTGTTGTCACGCTGCTTGCGTTGATGCTGCCGTTACCTCTGGCGGGAGCCGCGTCGGCCATCCCGGTGGAAGCGGCCCCGTCCGTAGCCTTTGCCGCCCTGCAGCCGGATCGACTTGAACTGCCGAGTCCTACGGGCCCGCATGCCGTGGGACTGACCACCCTTCCTCTGACCGACACCAGCCGTACCGACCACTGGGTGCCCTCCGCGGGGGCTCGTGAGTTGTTGATATCCATGCACTACCCGGCGCGCAGGGGCACCGGGACTGCTCCTGCCAGGCCGTACATGACGGCCGAGGAAGCCAGGCGGCTGCTGGAGAAAACGGCTTCCTGGAAGCTCATTCCCCGGGGAAACGAAGCGAGGCTCAGCGCGACCCGTACGCACGCTCGCGACAACGCCCGCCCCACTCCCGGGAAGTTCCCCCTGCTGGTGCTCTCGCCCGGGTTCGGGCTGTCCCGGATGACCATGACGTCGTTGGCAGAGGAACTGGCGAGCCGGGGCTACGTGGTCGCGTCCGTCGACCACGCCTACGAGTCCTACGCGACCGAATTCCCCGGCAAGGGTGTTCTGCCCTGCACGGCCTGCACGCTGATCGGCCCGGACCGGCCAACGTCCGAGGTCGCGCAGGGACGGGCGCGGGACGTTTCGTTCGTCCTCGACACGCTGACCGGACCGGCCCGTGCGTGGCCGTACGCCCGGATGATCAATGCCAAGCGGATCGGCATGGCCGGACATTCCGTCGGTGGGAACGGTGCGTCACAGGCCATGGTCACCGACCGGAGGATCAGGGCCGGGGCCAATGTGGATGGCGGCTTCCACGCACCCATACCCCAGGCCGGACTGGACGGACGCCCGTTCATGCTGTTTGGAAATGGCAACCCCCAGGACCCTGGCGAGTGGAACTGGGAGACGAACTGGCCGCGGCTGGACGGCTGGAAGCGCTGGATCCAAGTCACCGGCAGCCACCACTTCAGCTTCATCGACCTGCCGGCCCTGGCCGACCAGGTGCCCGACGCGACGATTCCGCCCGGCGCGCCGTCCGGTAAGCGTTCCGCCGAAATCACTCGCGACTACGTGACCGCCTTCTTCGACCTGCATCTGAAGAAGATTCCCCAGCCGTTGCTCGACGGACCGACCCCGGCCAACCCTGAGGTCGTCTTCACCCGCTCCTGAATCCGGCGGACGAGGGTCGGGACCGGCGCTGCCGTGACGGCAATTCTTGGGGTGGTGGCGGTCGTCTCGTTATTGGTGACGGCGGCGCTCGCCGGCTGGACCGGGTCGCAGATCGGCCGTCGGTGCGGCATCCGCAACGCGGTCCTGGAGCCAGGCGAGAAGGTGGTCGGCACCTACACCGTCCGCCCTCCGTGCACCGAGCACATCCCGACCAGATGTGGGACCGCTCAGCCCTTCTGTGGCGGCACTCGGTGGGGCTCGAGGGGGCTCGGTGGTCCGAACCCATCACATGACGACCATGCATGCCCCTTTCGCCCCGCTTTCGACGCATGGGGGTGGCCTGGGCGGGCGTCATGTGATGGATTCGGTCCATGCGATGCCCCGCCAGGCACTTCAGCCCCCACCGACACACGGTTGGGCCGTGCAGACGCTTGCTTTCGTCGTTGATGGGTTCGGCCCGGTCTGGGGTGTTGGAACGTGACGGACTCAGCACTTGATGAATCCCGGCACCCCTCCCGTCCCACCGGTCTCAGCCGTATCGCTCCCGGCCATCGGGAGCCCTTCGATCGTCGTTCGTGGGATTCGCTTGCTCTGACGGCCGGCTTCGGGGCCTTGTGTGCGACGAACCCAGCACTTGACGAGCCGCGGCACCCCTCCCGTCCCATCCGTCTCAGCCCTATCGTTTCCGGCTCTCACGGGAGCGTTTTGACCCATACCGTGACTCTGGCTTTGTTCACGAGTCGTGAAGGCGGGTGTACACGGGTTTCGGAGGCAACCCGGTCCCACGGTCAGGCGATGTTCATGAGTTTTGAAGGCACTGAGGGGCTTGCCGGGACAGTATCGGGGGTGCTTCGGGTTAAAGGTCCTGGTTATGCCTCAGATGTCGAGGGTCGAGCTGTACGCGGCGACCTGCCACTTGCCCTCAGCCGTCGGCCGCGCCGCTGGTCAGCAGTAGCTTTGCCAGGGCTGTTCGTGTGTGGCGCACCGAGCGGCCCGTGCGGGTGGTGGTGATCAGACCGGCGGCGCGCAGGGCGGAAGCGTGGGCGGAGGCCGTCGCGTTGCTGACGCCGATACGGCGCGCCAGGCCCGTGGTCGTGTGCGCTTGGTCCAAGGAGCGCAGAAGAGCGAGCCGGGTGCGCCCGAGGACTCCCGTGAGGGGATCGTCTGGTTTACTGCCCTCGTCCGGGACGAGCGGCAGCCCTTGGCCCGCCGGGTAGGCGAGCGCCACCGGACGGTCCGGCCGGTCCTGGAGGAGCGGACCGTGCCGCCAGTGGAAGGTCGGCCGGAGGATCAGCCCGCGCCCGCCGAGCCGGATCTCTCGCACGCCCGGGACGCCCGGCAGGGACCACTCCCAGACTCCGTCGCGCAGCCGTGATCCCGGGGCCAGGCCGGTCAGGGCGGCGCCGAGGCCCCGTTCGGCGACGACCACAGCATGGCGGGTGAACTCCGCCCGGTGCAGGTCTTGGACCTGGGGCCACACCGGTGCGAGGACCGTCTCGTACGCCGCCCGCTGCGCCCGTTGGAGCGTCTGCCAGGCGCCGGCGTCCCCACTGTGCAGGGAGCGGATCCACGGCGGGGGCGGCCGCCGCCCGTACAGCTGCTCGATCCCGGCCCGTACTGCCTCCGCACGGGCCGCCCTGATCAGCGCGAATCCCTCCTCCGGCGTGTGGCCGAGGACATCGAGAAAGGTGGGGGCGACGCCGTCCGGTGCCAGGTCCGCGAGCGGCCTGACCGCGCTCGGCAGGTTCCGCAGCAGCCGGCTCCGCCAGCGCCCGAACAGCAGCGCCTCGTGCGGGGCGCCCAGCATCATCAGGGCCGCGTGCAGCTCGGGCACGGGCGACGGCCGCGGCGCGAACCGTACCCGGACGAGATCGTCCGCCGTGAAATGGATCCGGATCAACACATCCTCCTGCTCCGCGCCAGCCTTTCGCCCGCGGCCGTAAGCTTCGCCCCGGCTCGGCGCCCGCCCCAAGGATGCCGTCCATGACCTCATCCTCCACACCCGGACGCCGTTCCCTCGCCAAGGGCGCTCTCGCCGGGGCCGCCGCCCTGCTCCTCAGCGCCGCCCCAGCTTCCGCCGCCCCCAACACCACCCGCCGTTCCGACCGCGAGGCGGCGCCACTCCTGCGCTTGCGTCTGCCGGCACCCAGCGGGCCCTACCCCGTCGGCGCCAAGACGCTCTACCTCGTCGACTCCTCCCGCAACGATCCGTGGATGCCGGAAATCGGCGTACGGGAACTCATGGTCACCGTCCTGCAACCAGCCATCCCCAGCCGCGACTTCCCGCGTGCTCCGCAGCAGACTCCAGGCGCCGCCGCCCTCTTCACCAACCTTTGCTGGCGGATCCACCCGCAGCTGCCGAAGGCCGGAGTCGACTGGGCGGCCACCCTCACCCACGCCCGAGCCGGTGCTCCGCCCCTTCCCGGCCGCCGTCCCGTGCTGCTCTACAGCCCCGGCGGCGGCGACGCCCGCACGATGGGCAGCGCCCTCGCGGTGGACCTTGCCTCGCACGGCTGGACGGTCATCACCGTCGACCACCCTGGGGACGCCAGCGAGGTGGAGTTCCCCAGCGCCCGGCCGGGCCGGGAACGGGTCCGGCACACAGTGCTGCTGGGCCCGCCCGATGCGGCCACGTTCCGCACCATGATCGGCACCCGGGTCGCCGACCTCCGCTTCGTCCTCGACGCTCTGGACCTGGACCGAGTCGGGGTGTACGGGCACTCCGCCGGCGGCACCGCGGCCGCGCAGGCGCTCCACGAGGACCGGCGGATCGCCGCCGCCGTCAACCTGGAGGGATACCTTGACCAGATGGACGGCGAACTCCTGCCGGTGGCCCGGCAGGGGACGAACCGTCCGCTGCTCCTGGCCGGCACTGACGGCTTCCGCGACGCCCGGCTGGACCGGTCCTGGGCAACCCTCCTCGCTCACGGCGGCCCCGCCGCCCGGCGGCAGCTCGACAACGCCCATCACTGGGCCTTCACCGACTACGCGGCCCTCGTTCCCCAGCTCCAGAAGGCCGGCCTGATGACCGCCTCCGGGCGCGCCGGCATGGTCGGCCGGGCCGGTCCGCGCGTCACCGTGCCCGCCGTTCGCGACCTCGTACGGTCGTTCTTCGCCCGTCACCTGCCGAGGTGAGCACCGCTGCATCCCGCTCTCCCGGGTGCCTCGACCTACGCAGGGCTGCGGTCCGCTTGCGCGCAGAGAGGTAGAACCGACTGACCCTGGCAGTCCCTCGTAAACATTCACGGCACCGCCGACCATCGGCTGCCTCCCGAACCCGTGGACAAACGCCGTCGCTTGAAGTGAACAAAGCCAGTGACTCGGACGACTGGGAGTGCGGCTTCCGCAGTCCACCTGGGCTGCGCAGTCGCAGTCGGTGCCTCACCACCCACTCACACCGGCAACGGGCTTGCGGCCGAGCCGACCACCGGACGGGGCGGACGCCGAACCCGCCCGAGTCCCCCCATTCAACTGCCGCGCCCCACCCGCGCAGACATGAGTTCGCAGGTCGACCTGGCCGCCCGGCCGCCTACGGCGTGGGTGGCTCGTGTGCGTGGGAATGGGGATGTCGCACCAGCGGCCGTTCCCGTCGGCCGCTGAGCCTGGGGCCGAGCCGCCCACTCAACCTGCCGCGCCCCACTTACCGAGCCCGTCGGTCGGCAGCGGCACAGCAGCCAATTACCGGGCCTTCCCCGTGGGCTCCCCCCGGGGGCCGCCCCCCAGATGCATTGCGGCGGAGGTCCGGCGGTCAAGGGTGTAGCGGAGCGGAATCGCCGTAGGCGACGCGACGTAGGAGCGCCCTTGAGGGGCGGGCCTCCGACGCCACACTTACATGTGGCGGCCCCCACGCCAGACGCAATCACCGCCCCAGGTCAGCCAACGCCCCGGGTTCGTGCGGGACCTAACCCCCGTGCGACGAACCGGCGTACCGCGCGAAGTGCGACCAGGTCGCGGGGGTGAGGGTGAGGGTTGGGCCGTCGGGGATCTTGGAGTCCCGGACGTGGACTGCGGTGGGGCAGGCGGCGATTTCGACGCACTCGCCGCCCTCGCTACCGCTGTAACTGGACTTGCGCCAGTTGTAGGCGACTTCGACGCACTCGCCGCCCTCGTCGCCGCTGTAGGTCGACTTGAACCAGTGCAGTGCGGTGCTCATTGCTCTCCCAGCAGACGGTCCAGCAGGCTACGGGAGTCCTCGGGGGTGAGGGCCTGTGCCCGCAGCATCGCATATTTGCGCGCCAGGATGGACACCTCGTCGGGGTCGGAGACCCACTGGCTGCCGCGCTGCGTTTCGGCGTACGCGAGGTGCTGGTGATCGGCGGTCTCCAGTAAGACAAAGGGGCCGTCGAGTGCTGCGTGAGCCATGCGGTTCAGTGGCAGGAATTGGATGGAGAGGCATGGGAGTTCGGATTGGGCCCGCAAGTGGCGCAGTTGGTCAGCGTGTGTCTTGCTGCCGCCCAAGGGGAGGTGGAGCACCGGCTCCCAGATGACGTAACTGACGGTGGGCGGGACCTTGCGGTTCAGGATTGCCTGGCGCTCGATGCGCGCGGCGGTGAAGGTCTCGATCTCATCCTCGTCGTAGACCGGGACGCGGCTCCGGAAGACCGTACGTGCGTATGCCTCAGTTTGGAGCAAGCCGGGTAGAACCTGGTTCGCGTACAGGGACAGAGCGATGGCCTCGCGCTCGTGGTCCATGAACTGCTCGGCCCACAGCGGGAACAGGTCGATCTCGGGAAGGTTCTCCACCCCCGCCGCCAGCGTGCCCTTCGCGTCCAGCAGCTCGTCGAGCACCTCCGCCAAGTCCGCCTTGAGTGGGCGCCTGCCCTGCTCGATCGAGGCGATCGTCTCCTCGTCGGCGGCGACGCGCTCGCCGAGCGAGCGCTGGGTGTGGCCCGCCGCTCTACGGAGAGCCGCCAGCTGGGCTCCCAGCATCTTCATCGCCGACGCGTTCCTCTTCGGACGCTTCCTGGGGCTCATGCCGTCCAACTCCCCACCCTGCCCGTACTTGACCCCGTGCGAACCCGTACAAGAAATCTGTACGGGTTGGCTCAGTGCTCCACGCTAGTCACGGACCGTGACTCTCGTCTCATGAACGAAGTGAAACAACTCCCCCTCCTGCGCGAGCGGTTCTACCCGCGTGAGCGCAGATCCGTCGCCAGGGCCAGGGAGTTCACGCGCGACGCGGCCGTCGCGTGGGGGGTCGGTGCCCGTGCCGATGACGTATTGCTCTGCGTGAGCGAGCTCGCGACCAACGCGCTCCTGCACGGGGTGCCGCCGGGGCGCGGTTATCAGTTGCGGCTGCTGCTGTCCGGACAGACTCTGCGCATCGAGGTCCACGACAGCGGCGACGGGCTGCCCCACGTCCGGGAGCCGGACGGGGAGTGCGGGCGCGGGCTGTTGCTGGTGGCGGCGCTGGCCGACAAGTGGGGGGTCGGGGAGCGGGAGCCCGGGAAGGTTGTTTGGTGCGAGTTCTACCTGGGGGAAGTTACTTTTTGAGCATCTCCACCAGGCGGGAGAGGCCATCGGCGCCGTGGCCCTCCTCCACCGAGCGGTCGAGCAGCTTCTGCATCGGCTCGAAGAGCTCGGAGCTGATCCCCTGGTCGCGGAACGTCTCCATGAAGTTCGGGAAGGCCGCCTGATTGATGGCGAGGCTGGATACGTCCGTGACGTGCTGGCCGGAGTCCACCGCCTGGGCGATACCGGGTACGACCCCGCCCAGCATCGCGGAGAGCCACTCGTGCAGCGGCTCGGCGAACTCGGTGGCCGTGATGTTCTCCGTACGGATCAGGGCGAAGGCCTGTGCCACTCCCATGAGCATCCCGTACATGCCGGTGAGCAGCGCCAGGTCGTGGAGCGCCGCGCGGCCCGGGTCGGTGCCGACCCACCTTGTGCCGCCGAGGGCCGAGAGGGTGGGGCGGTGGGTCTCGTACGCCTGCTCGTCGCCGCTGTAGAGGATGTACGCGGCCGGAGTCGCGATCATCTGCGGGACCGCCATGATCCCGCCGTCTACGTACGCCGCGCCCTGCTTCTCGGCCCACGTCGCTAGGGAGCGGGCCTGGGCGGGGGTGCCGTTGGTGAGGTTGACGAGGGTCTTGCCGGTGAAGTCGACGGTGGCGAGGGTTTCGGTGACGTTGTCGTTCGTGGTGAAGCAGACGATCACCAGGGGGCTCGCCGCCACCGCGTCGGTGATCGTGTCGGCGGGGGTCGCCCCCTGCGCGACCAGGGGGCCGGTCTTGGCCGCGGAGCGGTTCCAGACGGTGAGCGGGTGGCCGGCCTTCAGGAGGGCGGTGGCGAGGGCTGCGCCCATCATGCCGAGGCCCAGGACGGACACGGGAGGCAGGGACGGCTGGGACAGCTGGGACAGCTGCGCAGGGTGGGACATCAAGGCTCCTTGGTCGAAGAGGAACTTTCCGGTGCCCTTTGATCCTTGCCAAGCGCTGAGTTGTCGACAAGTACCGACTATTAAGTCAGGTACTCACCGTTTGGTAAGCGAAGAGTGGTGATCAGCGGCCCGGCGGCGCACCCTGGAAGGGAACCGCTGGAGGTGATCGGCCATGCAGACACTTGTCGGATGGCACATCGAGATGGAGTTCACCGAGCACGAAGGCAGGACCAGGGCTGCCGCGATGGTGCGGCTCGGTGACGGCGTGGAGCTTCGGGCTCACGGGTTCGCCAAACGGCACCCGACCGACGCCGAACAGCTGCGGGTCGGCGAGGAGATCGCGGGCGCGCGGGCGCTCATGGACCTTGCTTCGCAACTCCTGGGCAAGGCGCACGACGAGATAGATGAGGCCTCGGGCCGGGCGTCGTACCCGTTGACGACTTGAGACCGCAGATACGGCGATGCCCCCCACCGGGACCAGGACCCCGGTGGGGGGCATCGCCGTATCGCGTATCGCGAGCGTCGCGTGATCAGAGGCGCTCGGGGGTGCGGATGCCCAGCAGGGCCATGCCCTGGTGGAGCGTGCGGGCGGTCAGGTCGCAGAGGAAGAGGCGGTTCTCGGCGACGTCGGGCGCGGGCTCGGGCTTGATGACCGGGCACTGGTCGTAGAACGTCGTGTAGAGCGACGCGAGCTGGTAGAGGTACGCGGTCAGCTTGTGCGGCTCGTACGCCGTCGCCGCCTCGGTCAGCGTCTCCGTGAACTGGTCCAGGTGCAGGCCCAGCGCGCGCTCCGCCGGGGCCAGTTCGAGCTCCGGGTGGGCGGCGGGCTTGCGGTCGCCGGCCTTGCGGAGGATCGACTGGATACGGGCGTACGCGTACTGGAGGTAGACGGACGTGTCGCCGTTCAGCGAGACCATCTGGTCCAGGTCGAACTTGTAGTCGCGGGACGCGGAGGTGGAGAGGTCGGCGTACTTGATCGCGCCGATGCCGACCTGGACCGCCCGCTCGGCGATCTCCTCGTCCGTCAGCTCGCCCCTGGTGTCCTTCTCGCGTACGACGACGGCTGCCCGGTCTACGGCCTCGTCCAGGAGGTCCACGAGGCGGACGGTCTCGCCCTCGCGGGTCTTGAACGGCTTGCCGTCCTTGCCGAGGACCGTGCCGAAGGCGAGCTGGACCGCGTGGACGTCTTCGTTCAGCCAGCCGGCCCGGCGGGCGGTCTCGAAGACCATCCTGAAGTGGAGGGACTGGCGGGCGTCCACTACGTAGAGAAGTGTGGTCGCGCCCAGGTTCCGGACGCGGTCGCGGATCGCGGAGAGGTCGGTGGCGGCGTAGCCGTAGCCACCGTTCGACTTCTTCACGATGAGGGGGGACGGCTTGCCGTCCGGGCCCTTCACGTCGTCGAAGAACACGCACAGCGCGCCGTCGGAGCGGACGGCTACGCCCGAGTCCTCCAGGATCTGGCAGGTCTCTTCGAGCATGGCGTTGTAGCCGGACTCGCCTACGACGTCCTGGTCCGCGATCTCCATGTCGAGCTTGTTGAAGACCGAGTAGAAGTAGAGCTTCGACTCGTCGACGAAACGCTGCCACAGGGCGAGGGTCTCCGGGTCGCCCGCCTGGAGGGCGACCACCCGGTTCCGCGAGCGCGCCTTGAAGTCGTCGTCGGAGTCGAAGAGCACGCGCGACGCCTTGTAGAGGCGGTTGAGGGACGACATCGCCGCCTCGCCCTCCTCCGGGCCGCCGTGCTTGTGGTCCAGCTCGTGCGGGTGCTCGGTCAGGTACTGGATGAGCATGCCGAACTGGGTGCCCCAGTCGCCGATGTGGTGACGGCGTACGACCTTCTCGCCGGTGAACTCGAGGATCTCGACCATCGCCGCGCCGATCACGGCGGAGCGGAGGTGGCCGACGTGCATCTCCTTGGCGACGTTCGGCTGGGCGTAGTCGATGACCGTCGTGCCCGGCTTCTCGGCCAGCGGTACGCCGAGACGGTCGTCGGCGGCGCGGGCCGCGAGGGTGTCGATGATCGCCCGGTCGGTGACCGTGATGTTCAGGAAGCCGGGGCCGGAGACCTCGATGTCCTTGATCACATCCCCGGTGGGGAGCCCCGCGACCACCTGCGTGGCCAGCTCGCGCGGGTTCGCCTTGGCCTTCTTCGCGAGGGCCAGGATGCCGTTCGCCTGGAAATCGGCCCGGTCGCTTCGTCGCAGCAGCGGGTCGGCGGCGCCGGCCTCCGGCAGGGCTGCCGAGAGGGCGTCCGCGACGCGCTGGTTGACGGTCGAAGCGAGGGAATGGACCGAGGCCATGAGCTGCCGTTCCTGTTGAGAGGAAGTTGAATGTGCAGACGAGTATTTCATGGGGGTGTGCGGCGCGTCGTCTCGTAATAAATGGGGAGCCTCGGGCGGCGTCGATCCGTCTGGGAGAATGGCTGGCGACAGCTATGGCTGGCGACAGCTATCGACAGCTATCGAGGAAGAAGGACGTGCCGATCGTGGCTCAGAGCAGCACAGAGACCGACTGGGTCTCCCGGTTCGCGGACGAGGTCATCGCCGAGTCGGAGCGACGTGCGCCTGGCAAACCGGTCGTCGTCGCGTCCGGGCTCTCGCCCTCCGGGCCGATTCACCTGGGCAACCTGCGCGAGGTCATGACCCCGCACCTGGTCGCGGACGAGGTCCGGCGGCGCGGGCACGAGGTCAGGCATCTGATCTCGTGGGACGACTACGACCGGTACCGCAAGGTGCCGGCGGGCGTCGCGGGTGTGGACGAGTCCTGGGCCGAGCACATCGGCAAGCCGCTGACGTCGGTGCCCGCGCCGGCCGGGTCGGCGTACCCGAACTGGGCCGAGCACTTCAAGGCGGCCATGACGGCGGCCCTCGACGAGCTCGGTGTCGAGTACGACGGCATCAGCCAGACCGAGCAGTACACGGCCGGGGTCTACCGCGAGCAGATCCTGCACGCGATGAAGCACCGAGGCGACATCGACGCCGTACTCGACCGGTACCGGACCAAGAAGGACCCCAAGCAGCAGGTCAAGAAGCAGGGGCAGAAGCCGGTCGACGAGGCCGAGCTGGAAGCCGCCGAGGGGTCGGGGGCGGCCGACGAGGACGACGGCAGTGGGGGTGGCGCGGGGTACTTCCCGTACAAGCCTTACTGCACTTCTTGTGGCAAGGATCTGACTACGGTCACGGCGTACGACGACGAGAGCACCGCTCTGTCGTATGGGTGCGTCTGTGGGCATTCCGAGACTGTGCTGCTGAGCGAATTCAACGGCGGCAAGCTGGTCTGGAAGGTCGACTGGCCGATGCGCTGGGCGTACGAAGGCGTGATCTTCGAGCCGAGCGGTGTCGACCACTCGTCGCCCGGGTCGTCGTTCGTGGTGGGCGGGCAGATCGTGCGCGAGGTCTTCGACGGTGTGCAGCCGATCGGGCCGATGTATGCCTTTGTGGGCATCAGCGGGATGGCCAAGATGTCCAGCAGCAAGGGTGGCGTGCCTACGCCTGCCGATGCGCTGGAGATCATGGAGGCCCCGCTGCTCAGGTGGCTTTACGCGCGGCGCCGGCCCAACCAGTCCTTCAAGATCGCCTTCGACCAGGAGATCCAGCGGCTCTACGACGAGTGGGACTCGCTGGAGAAGAAGGTCGCCGAGGGGACTGTGCTGCCGGCCGACGCGGCGGCCCACTCGCGCGCGATCAGGACTGCTTCGGGGGAGCTGCCCCGGACGCCGAGGCCGCTGCCGTACCGGACGCTCGCCTCGGTGGCGGACATCACGGCGGGGCACGAGGACCAGGCGCTGCGGATCCTGAGCGAGCTGGATCCGGCGCATCCGGTGACGTCGCTGGACGAGGTGCGGCCGCGGTTCGACCGTGCCGAGAACTGGATCACCACGCAGGTGCCGGCCGAGCAGCGGACGGTGGTGCGCAGTGAGCCGGACACGGAGATTCTGGGCTCGCTGGACGAGGCCGGACGGGAGTCGCTGCGGCTGCTGCTCGACGGGCTCGACTCGCACTGGTCGCTGGACGGGCTCACGACGCTGGTGTACGGCGTACCGAAGGTGATGGCGGGGCTGGAGGCTGATGCGAAGCCGACGCCGGAGCTGAAGGTCGCGCAGCGGTCGTTCTTCGCGCTGCTGTACCGGCTGCTGGTCGGGCGGGACACCGGGCCGCGACTGCCCACGCTGCTGCTCGCGGTGGGGGCGGATCGGGTGAGGAAGCTGCTCGGGGCGTAGCTCTGCTGCTGCTTGCGGTGAGGGCCGCCACTCCTGGGTTTCCGGGGGTGGCGGCCCTTTCGCGTGGCGGGGGGTGAGGAACAGGCGGGTGGCATGCGGACCGCACGGCGTACGGCTCAGCGGGACGACGCGGGGTTAGCAGTGCCGCAGGGAGGCCGCCGTTGCCCCGTGGAACTCTCCCGGCGTGCGTGACGCAACCCGATCAAGATCGTTAGTGGGGCATGACCAACCTCATGCGTTCCTCATACGCACGCACCGTCTTGGCAGCCGCGCTGTCGGTTCCCCTGTTGGCGGGCATTGCGGGCACAGCATCCGCCGCTCCGGCGCAGGCCGGCGCTCAGGCGCGAGTGAAGCTTGACCAAGGGCCGCCGTTCCCCTACGCGGACTGCATCCAAGCAGCCAAGGAGCACCAGAAGGAGACCGACGCCCAGGCCAAGTGGCACTGCGACCTGCTGGTGAAGAAGGGCTGGGTCTCACCGCCGCTCCGCTGAACCAGGAGAGGCTGTGCCGGCCTCCGGTAGTCCGGTGCGGGCCCGTACCCGAAGGGTGCGGGCCCGCACCGTTCCAGGGGCTTCGTGACCTTGCCCATGCTGGGCACCGCGAAGCTAGGCGATGTGTTCGGCGTCCAGTTCCTGCTGGTAGCGGACCTGGAAACGCTTGGCGTAGTCGGACAGTTCGTTGAGGGGCGGGGGCTGGGTGCCCAGGTCCTGGATGTACGAGCCGAACGCGCCGGCTGACGGGACCGTGCCGTAGTCGCCGACGTACTTGCGGAACGCGTCGTAGTACCGCTCCTCGGGCTCGTACTCCTCCTCGTACTCCTCCTCGTACTGCTCCACGTATTCCGCGGGGTCCTGCTCGTGGCGCGGGCCCGGGATACCGCCCAGGGGGCGCGTGCGGCCGGGGCCCGCGGGGACCATCACGGGGGTGGGCTGTCCGGGTCCGGGGGCCTCGGCGTACGCCGCCGGGTCGTAGGCGGCGGCGTAGGTGTTGTCGTAGGCGGCGTCGTACGCGGCGTCCTGCTGGCCCTGCGGTACCTGCGGCGCGGCGAACCACGGGCTCGAATGCGAGCCGGGGCCCTCCGGCTCCTCCGTGACGGGCTCGTCGTCAGTGTCGTCCGGGGCTTCCATCGGCCACTCCTCGTCCGGGTGCGGCTGCCCGTGCTCCGTGTGCTCGCGCACCGGCTGCGGCTGTGGCTGCGACGGCAGTGCCCGGAGTTCCTGGGGCTGCGCCTCGATCTCCGGCGCCGGAGGCAGCAGCGCCGGCTCGATGCCGGCCGCCGCCAGGCCCGCGGGGCCGGTCTGGGCGAGCGGGACGCCGTACTTCGCAAGGCGGAGGGGCATCAGCGACTCGATGGGGGCCTTGCGGCGCCAGCCACGGCCGAAGCGGGCCTGGAGGCGCGCCTGGTAGATCAGGCGGTCCTGCTCCAGCTTGATGACCTGCTCGTAGGAGCGGAGTTCCCACAGCTTCATGCGGCGCCACAGCTTGAACGTCGGCAGCGGGGACAGCAGCCAGCGAGTGAGGCGTACGCCTTCCATGTGCTTGTCGGCCGTGATGTCGGCGATCCGGCCGACCGCGTGCCGCGCCGCCTCCACCGAGACGACGAACAGGATCGGGATGACGGCGTGCATGCCGACACCCAGCGGGTCCGGCCACGACGCGGCGCCGTTGAAGGCGATCGTCGCCGCCGTCAGCAGCCACGCCGTCTGGCGGAGAAGGGGGAACGGGATCCGCATCCAGGTCAGGAGGAGGTCCAGGGCCAGCAGGACGCAGATACCCGCGTCGATGCCGATGGGGAATACGAGGGAGAAGCTGCCGAAGCCCTTCTCCTCCGCGAGCTCGCGCACGGCGGCGTACGAGCCGGCGAAACCGATCGCGGCGATGACCACCGCTCCCGCGACGACAACACCGATCAATATGCGGTGCGTACGTGTCAACTGCATCGCGGCCACCCGCGATCCCCTCCCGTTACGACGGACTTGGCGGGGGTCAGCCTGGCACATGTGTGCGGGTCGCGTTGCGCGGGTAGGGGCGGAGCCCGGCCCTCAAGGGGAAGACCGGGCTCCGGTACGCGTCGGAGATGGGGTGGTATGTGCTGGTTGCTGCGACGGGCTACTTGTTGGCCGCGGTGACCGAGGCCACCGCCTCCTTGGCCGCCTTCTGAGCGTCCTTCAGCAGGTCGGCGCCCTTGGGGGACTTGGCGCCCTGGTAGCCGGCGCCGTTGTAGATGACGGTGGCGACGACGTTCTCCGTACGTGTCACGACCGTTGCGTACTTGAAGTCCGCGTCCGTCTTGCGGAGGTCGTACGTGACCGTGGTCGCCTGGTCACCGGTGCCGGCGGTGGGCTCGTCCTTGACCTTCTTCGCGCCGTCCGTCGCCTTCGCGGCCTCGACCTGCTTCGCGTAGTACTCCTCGGCGAGCTTGTCGCCGGCGCCGCGGGTCTGGTCGGAGTCGTACCTCATGTATGAGACGGACAGCCAGCGGTACTGCGAGCCGTCGACGCCCTTGCTGTCCAGACCGTTCCAGGAACAGCCGCCGCGCGCGGACACGTCGTTCGACTTGTCGGCCGTACCGGACTTGTCCTTCGCCCCGGGCACCAGCGAATCGACCGTCTTCTGCTTGATCGACTTGCACGGCTCGGGCAGCTTCGAGAACGCCGCCGGCTTGACGGTCGGCTTCGCCGATACCGAGGGCGAGGCGCTGGCGGACGGGGACGCGTCCTTGTCGCCTCCGGAATCCGAGGAGCAGCCGGCGGCGACGAGCATCACCGGGACGGCTGCGCAGGCGAGTATGCGAGAGAGTCGCGGGGCTGATCGGTGCTGGTGCATGGTTCCTTCACTCATGGGGGCTGACACTCATTCGCTGAACTGCTCGGCGAGCCTGCGGGCCAGGGCCTGCGTCTTCTCCTGCAGTTCCTTGCTGTCGGGGACATCTGCGGTCAGGGCGGGGTGCTCGCTGTACTGGACGGTCACGATGACGTTCGAGGTACGGAACACCACGGTGACGGTACGGCGCTGGGTGGTCGAGCCGGAGCGGATCAGGGCGTCGTCCAGGAAGGCGGCGTCGCCGAGACCGGCGAGGGTACGGGGTTCGAGGCCCTGGGGGGCCTCGGGGGCCTGGGCGCCGGTGCCGCCGCTCGCGGTGTCGGTGCCTGCGCTGGTTGTGCTGTCGGGCGTCCCGGTGGCGGGATCGCCTTCGTCCCCGGCCTTGGAGGCGCCGGGTGTGGGGGAGTCGCTGCTGCTCGGGGACGCGCTGCCCTCGCCGTCTTCCTCCGCGCCGCCCTCGCCCTCCTCCGGGCCGCGGGTGGGGGTCGGGAGGTCCGCCGCGATCTCCTGCTCCCCGTACACGTCCTTCGCGCGGTCGTCGTCGCTCACGTCGGTGTCGTACGACACCACCCGCTCGAAGTCGACCTTGAGGTCGTGCGAGGCGCCAGGGGAGTCCACCTTCCAGCGGCAGCCAACGCGCCGGTCCGTGTCGTACGTCACGGCGGCGGTGCCGTCGTACGCCTTCTCCTGCTGCTCCTCGGGGAGCGTGGCGGCGCCCGGGAGGAGGTCGCGGAGCATGCCGCGGTCGACGGAGCCGCAGGGCTCACGGAGCGTGCGGTACTTGCCGGGGGCGGCGACGGACGTGTTGGCCTCGCCCGTCTTGGCGTCGGCGGCGGAGTCCTCGGTGCCGGAGCTGCCGGTGCAGCCGGCGGCAAGCGTCGCGAGGAGCGCGACGCCGGGTACGAACACCTTTCGCTGCACGGTCCCAGGCTCCCTTCGATCGGAAATACGGTTGCCGCGCGATAGCGGCCGGTGGACACAATGTGTATCGCACGCGCTGGCCACAACGCCGGTCCGCTGTCTCTTTCGCGGTACTTGGCGCCAGTTTTGCGTTATCTGCATTTCGGGGGAATAGAGGAGTTATGTCGTACGTAGAGGTACCGGGCGCGAAGGTTCCGATCCGGATGTGGGCCGATCCGGCAACGGTCGAGGGCGGCGCGATGCAGCAGCTCCAGAACGTCGCCACCCTGCCCTGGATCAAGGGCCTCGCCGTCATGCCGGACGTCCACTACGGCAAGGGCGCCACCGTCGGCTCGGTGATCGCGATGCACGGCGCGGTGTGCCCGGCGGCGGTCGGTGTCGACATCGGCTGCGGCATGTCGGCGGTAAAAACATCACTCACGGCGAACGACCTTCCGGGTGATCTTTCGCGCCTCCGGACGAAGATCGAGCAGGCCATCCCGGTCGGCCGGGGGATGCACGACAGCCCGGTCGACCCGGGTCGGCTGCACGGGTTCCCGACGGCGGGGTGGGACGACTTCTGGGGGCGGTTCGAGGGGGTCGCCGATGCGGTCAAATTCCGTCAGGAACGCGCCACGAAGCAGATGGGAACGCTCGGAAGCGGCAACCACTTCGTCGAGTTTTGTATAGATTCAACGGATTCTGTTTGGTTGATGCTGCACTCCGGCTCGCGGAACATCGGCAAGGAGCTGGCCGAGTACCACATCGGTCAGGCGCAGAAGCTGCCGCACAACCAGGGGCTGGTCGACCGTGACCTGGCGGTCTTCATCTCGGAGACCCCGCAGATGGCGGCGTACCGGAATGACCTCTTCTGGGCGCAGGAGTACGCGAAGTACAACCGCGCGATCATGATGGGGCTCTACCAGGACGTTGTCCGGCGGGAGTTCAAGAAGGCCAAGGTGTCCTTCGAGCCGGTCATTTCCTGTCACCACAATTACGTCAGCGAAGAGCGTTACGACGGGATGGACCTGCTGGTCACGCGAAAGGGCGCGATCCGGGCGGGCTCCGGCGACTTCGGGATCATCCCGGGATCGATGGGTACGGGCTCGTACATCGTGAAGGGGCTCGGGAACGAGAAGTCGTTCAACTCCGCCTCGCACGGTGCGGGGCGGCGCATGAGCCGCAGTGCGGCGAAGCGGCGATTCTCCGCTCGGGACCTGGAGGAGCAGACGCGGGGCGTGGAGTGCCGGAAGGACTCCGGTGTCGTGGATGAGATCCCGGCGGCGTACAAGCCGATCGAGCAGGTCATCGACCAGCAGCGGGACCTCGTGGAGGTCGTCGCGAAGCTGAAGCAGGTCATCTGCGTCAAGGGCTGAGATGCCCTGAGCGCAGAGAGCGGAAGGCCCCGGTTGTGGTTGCCGGGGCCTTCCGCGCGTGCGGGCGTGCCCGCGTGGCAGTGGATTTTGAATGTGGATTTCCCTCGTTTCGGGCGCTTGTGAGGGGTTACCCGGAAGGTGTCCCAGCCAGCACGAGAGACACGGGGTGTGGCGTGAGGTGTCGGCGTAGTGGTCGGGCTTCGCGCATCCCCGGAGAAGGTGGAATCCATGAGTGGTGTGTCCGCGAATGGCGGAGCCGGGCGTGTCCAGCAGGCCGGGCAGACAGCGAAAGAGGAGGCGTCGGTCACAGCCGGTCAGGCGAAGCAGGCTGCGGGTGAGGTGGCCGGCTCGGTTGCCCAGCAGGCCAAGGCCGTCACCGGTGAGGCTCGACAGCAGGCCGGTACGGCGGCGCGTGACCTGCGGGGACGCGTGAGCGATGAGGTGGAGGGCCAGGCCGAGCGCGCGGCGGGCACGCTGCGGAAGTGGGCGGACGACCTCGACGGGATGGCCCAGAACGCGCCCGGTGATTCCCCGGTGCGCAGCCTCGTGGCGCAGGCGGCCGACGGTGGTCACCGGGCGGCCGATTACCTGGACAGGAACGGCCTGGGTGGCGTGGTGGACGACGTGAAGGGGTTCGCGCGGCGGCGGCCGGGTGCGTTCCTGGGCGGCGCGGCGTTGGCCGGGCTGGCCGTCGGCCGGATGGCCAAGGCCGGAAAGGCGCAGGCGGGCGCGGGTGGCGACGGAGGTCGCAGGGCCGACAGGGCTGGTCAGTTCCCGCAGGATCCGCCGGTGCAGGCTCCGCCGCCGCCTGAAACCGACAGCAGTGTGGCTCAGGCTCCCGGGTGGGCAGGGCTGCCTGGTGCACCGGAGGTGTGAGTGATGGCGATGTCTACGTATACGCGGCAGGCCTCTTCCGGGCGGGCGCAACAGGACAGGCCGGTCGGCGAGCTGCTGTCGGAGATCACCTCGGATGTGCAGCTGCTCTTCCGGCAGGAGATGGAGCTGGCCAAGCTCGAGATCCGTGAGGAGGCCACCAAGGCGGGCAAGGCCGCGGGGATGTTCGGCGGGGCGGGCTTCGCCGGCTACATGGTGGCGCTCTTCGCTTCGCTGGCGGCCGTGTTCGGCCTGGCGAATGTGATGGACGCCGGCTGGGCCGCGCTGATCGTCACCGGGGTGTGGGCCGTGGTGGGCGCCGTCCTGTTCGTGATGGGCCGCTCCCGGATGCGCAGTGTGTCGCCGAAGCCGGAACGTACCGTGCAGACACTTAAGGAGGACGCGCAATGGGCACGTCACCCGACCAAGTAAGGGCTGACATCGAGACGACGCGGGAGAAGTTGTCCGGTGATGTGGAGCTGCTGGCCGATCGCACGAGTCCGCGCCGGATAGCCCGGCGCCGCAGCCGGCGTGTCCGGGGTGCGGTTTCCGGGGTGCGGCGACGGGTCATGGGGACGGCCTCGCACACCACGGGCCGGACTCAGGACCGTACGCAGCAGGCTGCTCAGTCGGTGCAGGAGGGCGCCGGGCAGGCTGCCGAATCTGTACGTCAGACGGCTGGACAGGCGGGCGAGACAGTGAAGAAGGCACCTGAAGAGGCTCTGCGGCAGACGGAGGGCAATCCGCTGGCGGCCGGTGTGATCGCCTTCGGGGCGGGGCTGCTGGTCGGCTCGATGCTGCCGAGTACGCAGGCCGAGGAGCAGGCGGCCGCGCAGTTGGCGGACCGGGCCGGTGGCGCGATCGAGCCGGTCAAGCAGGCGGCGGTCGAGTCGGCGCAGCATCTGAAGGAGGACGCCACCCAGGCGGCGCAGCAGGCGGTTCAGGGGGTCAAGGAGACTGCCACCGAGGCTGCGCGTACTACGCAGGAGCAGGCGCGTGACAAGGCCGGTCAGGTGAGCGAGCAGGCACGTCAGTCGGGACAGACCGTGGCGGGTGAGGCTCGTGATCAGGGCGGTCGGCCGTAGTGGGTGGTGACGGGAGACGCTTCGGTCGGAGGCGGCCCGCGTCGGGAGTTCGTTTCCCGGCGCGGGCCGTTTTCGGGGTTCAGGTGAGGAGCTGTGCGCGCAGGCGCGTGATGAGGTCGTCTGTGGTGCGGTAGCCGCCGAGGTCGCGGACGTTGTGCAGGCGCTCGAAGGGGATGTGTCTGCTGCCGTCCGTGGTGGGCGGTGTCGTGGTCACAGTTCGCGGTGAACCTTGGTGTTGGAGGCCTGGGCGCGGGGGCGGACCACCAGGAGGTCGATGTTGACGTGGCTGGGGCGGGTGACCGCCCAGGTGATGGTCTCGGCCACGTCGTCGGCGCTGAGGGGTTCGGCGACGCCCGCGTAGACCTTGGCGGCCTTTTCGGTGTCGCCGCGGAAGCGGGTGGTGGCGAATTCGTCCGTCTTGACCATGCCGGGGGCGATCTCGATGACGCGGACCGGGGTGCCGACGATCTCCAGGCGGAGGGTCTCGGCGAGGACGTGCGCGCCGTGCTTGGCGGCTACGTAGCCGCCGCCGTTCTCGTACGTGCCGTGGCCGGCGGTGGAGGAGACGACGACCACCGTGCCGTCGCCGCTCGCGGTGAGGGCGGGGAGCAGGGCCTGGGTGAGGTTGAGGGTGCCGATGACGTTGGTCTCGTACATCTGGCGCCAGTCGTCGGGGTCGCTGGTGGCGACGGGGTCGGCGCCGAGTGCGCCGCCGGCGTTGTTGACGAGGACGGCAAGGGTGCGGAAGGCGGTGGCGAACTCGTCGACTGCCTCGCGGTCGGTCACGTCCAGGGCGTACGCCGTCGCCTGGTGGCCGGCGGCGGTGAGCTCGGCTTCCAGCGCTTCGATGCGGTCCTTGCGGCGGGCGGTGAGGACGACGCGGTAGCCGGCGGCGGCCAGTCGGCGGGCGGTGGCGGCGCCGATTCCGCTGCTCGCTCCGGTGATGACGGCGATAGGCGTAGACATGGGGACAGGCTAGCGATGCCGTGGTGCGTACATGATGACGGCCATCCCGGCGAGGCAGATGAGGGCGCCGATGACGTCCCAGCGGTCGGGGCGGTAGCCGTCGGCGATCACGCCCCAGGCGATGGAGCCGGCGACGAAGACGCCGCCGTACGCGGCGAGGATGCGGCCGAATTCGCCCTCGGGCTGGAGTGTCGCCACGAAGCCGTACGCGCCGAGGGCGATGACGCCCGCGCCGATCCACAGGAGGCCGCGGCCCTGGTGGCGGGCTCCGCCGCGTACGCCCTGCCAGACGAGCCAGGCGCCGCCGATCTCGAAGAGGGCGGCGAGGAGGAAGAGGGCGGCGGAGCGGGCGACGGTCATGCGTTCAGCGTGTCATGGGGGGAGAGGCGGCTCCGGCGGGAGAAATCGGTATGTTCTGGGCATGGTTGCGATGCGGGTGCGCAGGGTTGTGGCGGTGGGGGCCGCTGTGATGGCGATGGTGGCGGGCGTGGGGGGTTTTCGGATCGCCCCTGAGGCGGATGTGGCGTATCGCGGGCACGCCATGCTGGACGGGGGACGGCTCGGGGTGTGGCTGGAGACCGGGAATCGCGGGCCTTCGGGGGTGAGGGACGCGACGGTGCGGGTGCGCTTTTCGGTGCCGTTGGAGGGTGCGCGGGAGCTGCCGCCGCACTGCCTTTGGGGCGGGGAGCGTGAGGCGCTGTGCCGGACCGGTGTGTTGCGGGTGGGCGGGAGCGGCCGTGACTTCGCGTTCCATTTGCGGGCGTCCGGGGATCCGTCCGAGGTGGTGGTGCGGATCAGTACGGCGTGGAACGGCGGTGCGACGGATCGCAATCCGCGGAACAACGAGCACGAGGTGCTGGTGCCGGCGAGCGGGGACGGCTACTTCTTCTGAGTTCCTGTGAGCTCCTGTGAGTTCCTTCTTTCGAGCTATGGAATGTCAACGGCTGTTGGCCTACAGTTGTTGACATGAGTGAAACGCCTGCTCCCGACGCTCCGCCACCCCGCCGGTCCGACGCCACCAAGGCGGCGATCCTCGACGCCGCCCGCGAGCGTTTCGCGGCCGACGGGTACGAGCGCGCCACCATCCGCGCCATCGCGCGCGACGCCGGGATCGACCCGTCGATGGTGATGCGCTACTACGGCAACAAGGAGGGGCTGTTCGCCGCCGCTTCGGAATTCGACCTGCGCATGCCGGATGTGGGGCAGCTGGCTGAGCTGGGCGGGCTGCCGGGCAAGCATGTGGGCGCCGTGCTCGTCGGCCATTTCCTCGACCGCTGGGAGGCGGACGAGGTGCTTACCGCCCTGCTGCGGGTCGGTGTCACCAACGCCGCCGGGGCGGCGCGTATGCAGGCCATATTCCGGGAGCAGCTCGGGCCGGTGGCCGCCGGTGTGAGCCCGGATCCGCAGGAAGCCCCGATGAGGGCCGCGCTGGTCGCCTCCCAGATACTCGGCATGGCCATGGCGCGGTACGTGCTGCGGCTGCCGCCCGCCGTGGAGATGACGCGGCAGGAAGTGATCGACTGGCTGGCGCCCACTGTGCAGCGGTATCTGACGGCGGAGCGGCCGTAGCGGTCGTAGCGGGTGGAGCGCTCTTTGCTCCGTACACTTTCTGCATGCCGCAGAAGAAGCGCAGGAGCAGCGACAGCAGTACGGCCCGGCGCGGTGTCCTGGTGGCCGAGCTGACCGCCGAATCCCGCCGCTACATGGCTTCGTACGCTCTCTTCAGCCAGGCGGTCGCCGACCATCTGGGGCTGCACCCCACCGACTTGCAGTGCCTCAATCTCCTCAACCTCGAAACCGGTCCGGTCACCATCGGACGGGTCGCGGAGCTGACCGGGCTCACCACCGGGTCCGCGACCCGGCTCGTCGACCGGCTGGAGCGGGCCGGGTACCTCACGCGGCGGCGCGACACGCAGGACCGGCGCCGGGTGCTGGTCGAGGCGGTGCCGGAGCGGATGGCCGAGTTCGGCGCGGTGTGGGAGAAGCTGAGCGGCCGCTGGGCCGAGATGTTCGACGCGTACGACGATGACGAACTCGCCCTGATCATCGCCCACATGCGGCGGACGGTGGAGGTCAGCGCCGCGCAGGTCGAGCGGCTGCGCGGCGGCGAACTGGACTGACGGTCAGGATGCCTGCCGCTGCGTTTGCGCGTCGCCGTACGTACGCATGACGTCCTCGACGATCGTCTGCAGGCTGGAGTGGTGTGCGCCGTTCCAGTACACGCGGGAGCACGTGGTGCACTGCGCGAAGGCGTCGTACGAGCGCTCCGTGCCGCTTTCGAGGAGGCCACTGACGGACTCCTTACTGGTGTGCTTCAGTTCGCCGTTGCAGGCGACGCAGCGCGTCCAGGGGTCGAGAGCGGGCGCGAACCGGCTCAGTACGTCGTCGAGCTGCTCCTTGGGGCGGTCGCTGTAGACGTACGCGCCGGCCCAGAGCTCGCGGCGCCGCAGCAGCCCCCGGTCCCGCGACAGCAGTACGCGCTGCTCGCGCGCCGAGTGCGTGGCGAGGGCCGGGTCGCCGATGTCCTCGCTGAAGTAGGCGGCGTCGACGCCCAGCAGCCGCAGCCGCCGCGCCAGCGTGCCGAGGTGTACGTCGAGGAGGAAGCGCAGCGGCGCGCCCGGCACCCGCTGCGGCCGTTGCACCGCGCGGACCTCGACGCTCTCGCCCGCCGCCGGGATGTGCGAGACCGGGACCTCACGGCCGTCGACGAGCAGGCGTCCTGCCTCGGTGAGCGGGATCCCCAGCGACTCGACAACGTGGCCGAGCGTCGAGGCTCCGTCGGTGGTCAGAGCCGTACGCCCGGCCCGCCGCTCGGCCGATACGAAGAGGTGCAGTTCGGGGGCGACGCTGAGGTGGATCTCCGGTCCGTTCACGCCGCCAGCATGCCATTGGGGCGTACGCCGCATCCAGGGCTTTCTGGCCCGTGAAGGCCGCCGCGTGTTCCCGCGCCCAGGCGGCGAAGGACCGGGCCGGGTACCCGGTCAGCTCCTCGACGGTGCGGGTGAGGGGTACGGGGGGAGCGGTCGTTGCGCGCCCAGTGGTCGAGGAGTGAGTCCGCGAACGAGCCGGGGAGGTACTGCGCCACGGCGGCTTTCCAGGCGTCGCGGCTGACGGCGTTCCGCCGGTTGGAATGTTCAGGGCGTCAGGGTCTGGTCCCGGGGTCCGACACCGGGGCGCGGTAGAGGTCGTCCAGCTCCGCCCAGGATTCCCTGATGATGCACTCGGTGACTGCCATCAGGTCCAGTTCCGCGAGCCGCGCGGCGCTCTGCGAGTACGGCGGCGGGGCCGGGTGCCTCCGCCGCCACCAGCAGGAACACGCGGCGTAGATGCCACTGGCGCACAACAGGGCAGGTATGGCCAGGGCAGCCAGAACGTCGCCCACGGCGGGCCTCCTTCAGCGTCGATGCCCGTTGCATCGGCACGCTGAAGCGACTGCTGAAGATCACAAACCGGACATGACCGGACCGACCTTTGATCGAGAAGTCACACTCTCGGGTCGGGCCGGGGGAGGGTCATGGCCAGACCAGGCAGTACGGCTGGTGGCCCGCCTCGTGCAGGCGGTGGCTGAAGTCCTGCCATTCGTGGAGCAATTGGTAGACATTGAACGCGTCGCGCGGCCCGCCCCGGTCCGGGACCGTGGACCAGATGAAGGCGGCCGCGCCCACCGACTCCTCGCCGATGCCGCGCAGCGGGTCGACGACCGTCATGGGGAGTTTGACCACCGCGTAATCGGGGTGGAGTACGACCAGTTCGAGCGGCGGCACCTTGTGCAGGGGTATGCCCTCGATACCGGTCAGGACCATCGCCGCCACCGTCTCCGGCTTGATCTTCGTGAACATGCCGCCCATGCCGAGCTCGTCGCCGCCCAGCTCCTCCGGGCGCATCGAGATGGGCACGCGGGCAGCGGTGGCTCCGTTCGGAGCGCCGAAGTACTTGTAGGTCACCCCCACCCGGCCACTCCTGTTTCCCGTGTCCGCGATCGCCTCGCGCTCCCGCTCCCGAGCCTGCTCGCGCTCACGCCGATGCCGGCCGCGCTGGGCCCGCTCAGGACCCAAATCGTCGGTCCCCTCGCCCACTCCGCCACCGCGATGCATATCTCCACCCGACCACTCGCGGCCACGGCCGCGCAACCCGATCATCGTGTCAGTGACCTCCCCCACGCCCGTGCGGTGAAACACGTGTGGTGAAACACCTGTCCGCAAGACCGTCGGAGCCTCTGACACCATGGCTTGTGTGAGCTTCCCCTATGACGCCCCAGTTTCGCAGACGCTTTTCGACCGCGCGTCCCTCGTGACGCCCGGCGGCGTGAACTCTCCGGTCCGCGCATTCCGTGCCGTGGGCGGTACGCCCCGCTTCATGGTGTCCGGTACCGGTCCGTACCTCACCGATGCCGACGGCCGCGAGTACGTCGACCTCGTGTGCTCGTGGGGGCCGATGATCCTCGGCCACTCCCACCCCGAAGTCATCGCCGCAGTCCAGGAGGCTGTCGCCCGCGGCACCTCCTTCGGTACGCCCGGCGAGGGCGAGGTCGCGCTCGCCGAGGAAATCGTCGCCAGGATCGCGCCGGTCGAGCAGGTACGGCTGGTCTCCAGCGGCACCGAGGCGACGATGTCGGCCATCCGCCTCGCCCGCGGCTTCACCGGCCGGGCGAAGGTCGTGAAGTTCGCCGGCTGCTACCACGGCCATGTCGACGCGCTGCTCGCCGCCGCCGGGTCCGGCCTCGCGACCTTCGCGCTGCCCGACACGCCCGGCGTGACGGGCGCGCAGGCCGGCGACACGATCGTTCTGCCGTACAACGATCTCGATGCCGTGCGGGCCGCCTTCGCCGCGCACCCCGGCGAGATCGCCTGCGTCATCACCGAGGCATCGCCCGGCAACATGGGCGTCGTCCCGCCGGGGGAGGGGTTCAACGCCGGGCTCAAGGAGCTGTGCCAGGCCGACGGCGCCCTCTACATCTCCGACGAGGTCATGACCGGCTTCCGTACGTCGAAGGCCGGCTGGTACGGCATCGACGGCGTCGCGCCCGACCTCATGACCTTCGGCAAGGTCATGGGCGGCGGCTTCCCGGCCGCGGCCTTCGGCGGCCGTAAGGACGTCATGGCGCACCTCGCGCCCGCCGGCCCCGTCTACCAGGCGGGCACCCTCTCCGGAAACCCGGTCGCGACCGCCGCCGGGCTCGCGCAGCTGCGGCTGCTCGACGACGCGGCGTACGCGAAGGTCGACGCGGTGTCGAGGGAGATCCAGGAGCTCGTCACCCTGGCGCTCGCCAAGGAAGGTGTCGCGCACCGGCTTCAGACGGCCAGCAACATGTTCTCGGTCTTCTTCACGGCCGACGAGGTGCGCAACTACGACCACGCGCGGACGCAGGAAGCTTTCCGCTTCAACGCCTTCTTCCACTCGATGCTCGCCGACGGCGTCTACCTGCCGCCCTCCGCCTTCGAGTCCTGGTTCGTCTCGACCGCCCACGACGCGCGGGCCATCGAGCGCATCGCCGCCGCCCTGCCCGCCGCCGCCCGTGCCGCAGCGGAGGCGACGGCATGAGCAGCGAGACCACCGTCGTCCACGTGGTGCGGCACGGCGAAGTGCACAATCCGGACGGGGTCCTGTACGGGCGCCGGACCGGGTACCACCTCTCCGAGCTCGGGCGGCAGATGGCCGACCGGGTCGCCGAGCACCTCGCCGGGCGGGACATCGCGTACGTCGTCTCCTCGCCGCTGGAGCGCGCCCAGGAGACCGCGACGCCGATCGCCAAGTCGCACGGTCTTGACCTGGCCACCGACGAGCGGCTGATCGAGGCGGCCAACGTCTTCGAGGGCAAGACCTTCGGGGTCGGGGACGGCGCGTTGCGCAGGCCGGCGAACTGGAAGCACCTGACGAATCCGTTCCAGCCGTCGTGGGGCGAGCCGTACATCGAGCAGGTCGTACGGATGATGGGCGCCCTGAACGCGGCGCGCGACGCGGCGCGCGGGCACGAGGCGGTCGCCGTAAGCCATCAGCTGCCGATCTGGACGCTGCGCAGCTTCGTCGAGCGGCGGCGGCTGTGGCACGACCCGCGAAAGCGGCAGTGCACGCTCGCCTCGCTCACGTCGTTCACGTTCGAGGGCGACAAGATCGTGTCCGTCACCTACAGCGAGCCGGCCCGCGATCTTGTGCCGGCGCATCTGCTGGCCGGCGCCAAGCCCGTAAAGGGTAAAGCGAAGGCATTCGGCGCGTAATATCCGCCGCTTTCCGGCCACTCCTGGCAAAAATGTGCCGGTTCGCCGGAACCCGTTTCCGCACCACCGCCTCTTACCCGATGTCCGTTTGTATGACCGGCGGACGTCAACGGGGACGACAAGCGCGGATGGGGCGACGGTATGCGGGACATGAGTCGAAGGGGTCTGCTCGGACTGGGACTCGGAGCAGCGGCCGCGGTCGGCATAGCCGGCTGCGGCCCTTCCGGTTCGACGGAATCGGGTGCGGGCCGCACCGGCGGCGGCAAGGGCGGCGGTGAAGGCGGTGGCACCCCGTCGCCCACCAAGACCGGTGGGGACGTACGCCTGATAGGTGACGGCTCGACGGCCGACACCGGCAAGCAGCCGAACCAGCCGGACAAGCCCGTCCCCCTCCAGCCCGGCGAGACCCCGCCGCAGTTCGTGATCTTCTCCTGGGACGGCGCGGGCGAGGTCGGCAACGGCCTGTTCCCGCGCTTCCTCAAGCTCGCCAAGGACCACGACGCGGCGATGACTTTCTTCCTCTCCGGGCTCTACGTCCTGCCCGAGTCGAAGAAGAGCCTCTACAAGCCGCCGAACAACCGCGTCGGCGCCTCCGACATCGGTTATCTGACCGACGGGCACATCAAGGACACGCTGAAGTACGTACGCCAAGCCTGGCTCGAAGGTCATGAAATAGGCACCCACTTCAACGGGCACTTCTGCGCCGGCTCCGGCTCGGTCGGCAACTGGACGCCCGCCCAGTGGGAGAACGAGACCGCCCAGGCCAAGTCCTTCGTCACCGAGTGGAAGACCAACAGCGGCTGGACCGACCTCGACCCGCTGCCCTTCGACTACGAGAAGGAACTCGTCGGCGGCCGCACCCCCTGCCTCCTCGGCCAGGACAACCTGCTCCCGACCGCGAAGAAGCTCGGCTGGCGCTACGACGCGAGCTCGCCCGGCGGCCGCCAGATGTGGCCCGCCAAGCGGGGCGGCCTGTGGGACCTGCCGCTCCAGGCGATGCCTTTCCCGGGCCATTCCTTCGAGGTGCTCTCGATGGACTACAACATCCTCGCCAACCAGTCGAAGAATTCGACTCAGGGCATGCCGTCGCGCTACCCCGGCTGGAAGAAGCAGGCCACGGAGGCTTATCTCTCCGGTTTCCGGCGGGCGTACGAGAGCAATCGCGCGCCCTTCTACATAGGCAACCACTTCGAGCAGTGGAACGGCGGAATCTACATGGACGCCGTCGAAGAGGCCCTCAAGGGCATGGCGGGCAAGAAGGACGTACGCCTGGTCTCCTTCCGGCAGTTCTGCGACTGGCTCGACGTGCAGGACCCGAAGGTGCTCGCCAAGCTGCGTTCCCTCGAAGTCGGGCAGTCCCCGGCGGGCGGCTGGAAGTCTTTCCTTAAGGCCTCTTGACAAGGGGCTTTACGGGCACCATGGGGGGCGCGGAAGATCGCTGGAACGCTCATGCGAAACTTTTCACATGAGCCTCAGCCGCGCCCCCCGCCGCCGCTCGAACCGCACCCGCCGCGCCATGTCGGCGGGCGCCGTCGTGATCGCAGGCGCACTCGCGCTCTCCGCGTGCGGAGGCGACGGCAGTACGTCGTCGGGCTCGGGCGGTACGAACTTCGTGACCAGCAGCGCGGGCCTCTCCACCGTCGCCAGGGGTGAGCGGCAGGACGCCCCCAAGCTCGACGGCACGACCCTCCAGGGCGAAAAGCTCGACATCGACGACTTCAAGGGCAAGGTCGTCGTCATGAACGTCTGGGGTTCGTGGTGCCCGCCCTGCCGGGCGGAGGCTCCGTATTTCGCGAAGGTCGCCAAGGAGACCAAGGACAAGGGCGTCGAGTTCGTCGGGATCAACACGCGTGACAACTCCACGCAGCCGGCGATCAAGTTCGAAGAGGATTACGGCGTCGCGTATCCCAGCTTCTATGACCCGATCGGCAAGCTGATTCTCCGCTTTCCCAAGGGAAGTCTGAATCCGCAGGGCGTTCCGTCAACGATCGTGATCGACCGCGAAGGGAAGATCGCGGCGCGCTCGCTGACCGCCCTCAGCGAGAAGAAGCTGCGCGAGATGATCGACCCGCTGATCGCGGAGAAGTGACCAAGTGAGCTTTCTCGCCGCCGCGGTCACCGACCCGAACCCGACGGTTCTGAGCGGTGCCCTGATACTCGCTCTGCCGATCGCCGTCGCCGCCGGTCTCGTCTCGTTCTTCTCGCCGTGCGTGCTGCCGCTCGTACCCGGCTATCTGTCGTACGTCACAGGAATCAGCGGCACCGACCTGGCGGAGGCCAAGCGCGGCCGCATGGTCGTGGGCGCCTCGCTCTTCGTGCTCGGCTTCACCGCCGTCTTCGTCTCGACCGGGGCGCTCTTCGGTTACTTCGGCAACACGCTCCAGGAGTACCAGCAGACCCTCTCCAGGGTGCTGGGCGGCCTGATGATCCTCATGGGTGTGTTGTTCATGGGGGTGATGCCCTGGATCACCCAGCGCGAATTCCGCATCCACAAGCGGCCGGCGGCCGGTCTCGCGGGCGCGCCCGTCCTGGGCGCACTCTTCGGCATCGGCTGGGCGCCGTGCACCGGCCCGACGCTCGGCGCCGTCCAGACCCTCGCGTTCAACGAGGCGAGCGCGGGGCGCGGGGCCATACTGACCGTCGCGTACTGCCTCGGCCTGGGTGTGCCCTTCGTGCTCGCCGCGATGGCTTTCCGGCGGGCGCTCGGGGCGTTCGCCTGGGTCAAGAAGCACTACGTGTGGGTGATGCGCATCGGCGGCCTGATGATGATCGTGACCGGCCTCCTGCTCGTGACAGGGATCTGGAACGGCATCATTCAGGACATGCAGGGCTGGACGAACAGCTTCACGGTGGGGATCTGAGTTCCATGAGCAAGACCGAGACGACGGACGAGGCGACCGCCGCCGACGAGCAGGAACTCGGCGAAGCCGGCGCCCAGCTCTCCACCGCCCCCCAGGAGCGGACGGTCCCCGGCTCCTTCGGCGGCGTGATGCAGCCCGGTGCGGCCGGCCGGATCGCCTGGGCCTGGCGCGAGACGACGGGCTGGGTGCGCTGGTTCTGGCGGCAGCTGACGTCGATGCGGGTCGCGCTGATCCTGCTCTTCCTGCTCTCCCTGGGCGCGATCCCCGGCTCGCTCGTTCCGCAGACCGGTGTGGACGAGACGAAGGTCGAGGAATTCAGGGCGGCGCACGAGACGCTGGCCCCCATCTACGACGATCTTGGTCTCTTCGACGTCTACAGCTCGGTGTGGTTCTCCGCGATCTACATCCTTCTCTTCGTCTCCCTCATCGGCTGCATCGTGCCCCGCACCTGGCAGTTCGTCGGCCAGCTACGTAGCCGCCCGCCGGGCGCGCCGGGCCGCCTGACGCGACTTCCGGCGTACACGACCTGGCGTACGGAGACCGAGCCCGAACAGGTCCGCGCGGCCGCGCTGGCGATGCTGAAGCAGCGCCGCTTCCGGTCGCACACCGCAGGGGACGCGGTCGCCGCCGAGAAGGGGTACCTGCGCGAGGCCGGGAACCTGATGTTCCACATCGCGCTCATCGTGATGCTGGTGTCCTTCGCCACCGGGCAGCTCTTCAAGTCCGAGGGCGGCAAGCTGGTCGTCGAGGGCGGCGGCTTCGCCAACACCCTCACGCAGTACGACGACTTCAAGTCCGGGTCGCTCTTCGACCGGGACCACGACCTGGCGCCGTTCAGCTTCAAGCTGGACAAGTTCGTCGGGACGTACGAGCGCTCCGGCCCCCAGCGCGGCACGCCCCGTACGTACGAGGCCCATGTGACGTACGCCAAGGGGGCGGACGGCGCCGAGAAGAAGGCCACGATCGAGGTGAACCGGCCGCTGGAGGTCGACGGCTCGAAGGTCTACCTCATCGGCCACGGGTACGCGCCGGTCGTCACCGTCCGGGACGGCAGGGGCAAGGAAGTCTTCAGGGACGCGGTGCCGCTGCTGCCCATGGACTCCAACGTCACCTCGTCCGGCGCGATCAAGGTGATGGACGGCTACCGCGACAAGGACGGCAAGAAGGACCAGCTGGGCTTCCAGGCGTTCTTCGTGCCGACGTTCGCGGGCGCGGGCAAGGGCACGATGCTCTCCCAGTACCCGGGTCTCGACTTCCCCGTCCTCGCGCTCAACGCGTACCACGGCAGCCTGGGTGTGAACGCGGGTCTGCCGCAGAACGTGTACCAGCTCGACAAGCGCAAGATGAAGGAATTCAAGGACGACAAGGGCGCTCTGCTCAAGCAGCGGCTGCTGCCCGGCGAGACGATGAAGCTGCCGAACGGCGCGGGCTCCATCACGTTCGAGAAGGATGTGAAGGAGTGGGCGACCTTCCAGATCTCGCAGCAGCCCGGCAACGTACCCGCGCTGGCCGGGGCCATCGCCGCGATCGCGGGACTCGCCGGGTCGCTGTTCATCCAGCGCCGCCGTGTGTGGGTCCGGGCGGTGCGGGGTGCGGACGGCGTCACCGTCGTCGAGATGGCCGGACTCGGCCGCAGCGAGTCCTCGAAGCTCCCCGAGGAACTGGCCGACCTGGCCGCAACGCTCAATTCACAGGCGCCGACGGCACCTGATCCCGCTGAACCTGCACCTGTCGAAGGAGTCCGCGCGTGAATCTCGCGGCCGCAACCAACGAGAACCTCGCCAACATCAGCAACGTGCTGATCTATTCGTCGATGGCCGTCTACACGCTGGCCTTCCTCGCGTACATCGCCGAGTGGGTCTTCGGCAGCCGCAGCAAGGTCGGCCGTACGGCCGCCGCGCTGACCGGCGACGGCGCGGCGGCCCATGCACCGTCGGTGACGGTGCGGTCCGGCGGCTCCACTGCCGTCCTCGACAAGCCCAAGATCATCACCCGCTCGGCCGCCGGCACCCGCGACGTACCGGACGGTCCCGGCGCGGCGGGCGGCACGGAGAAGGGCGACCTCTACGGACGCGTCGCCATCTCCCTCACCACCCTCGCCTTCCTCGTCGAGGCGGGCGGCGTGGTGGCCCGCGCCCTGTCGGTGCAGCGCGCGCCGTGGGGCAACATGTACGAGTTCTCGATCACCTTCTCCACGGTGGTCGTCGGCGTGTACCTGGCCATCCTGGCCGCGAAGAAGAACGTGCGATGGGCCGGACTGCCGCTGGTCACGACGGTGCTGCTGGACCTCGGTATCGCCACGAAGTGGCTCTACACCGACAGCGACCAGCTGGTTCCGGCGCTGGACTCGTACTGGCTGTGGATCCACGTCTCCACCGCGATCTTCTGCGGTGCGGTGTTCTACCTCGGCGCGGTCGGCACGCTGCTCTACCTCTTCCGTGACGCGTACGAGGAGAAGCTCGCCGGCGGCGGCGAGCCGGGCGTCTTCGCGACCTCCGTCATGGAGCGCCTGCCGTCGGCGGCCTCGCTCGACAAGTTCGCGTACCGCGTGAACGCCGCCGTCTTCCCGCTCTGGACGTTCACGATCATCGCGGGCGCGATCTGGGCGGGCGACGCGTGGGGCCGCTACTGGGGCTGGGACCCCAAGGAGGTCTGGTCCTTCATCACCTGGGTCGTGTACGCCTGCTACCTGCACGCACGCGCGACGGCGGGCTGGAAGGGCCGCAAGGCCGCCTACCTGGCGCTCTTCGCGTTCGGCTGCTGGCTGTGGAACTACTACGGCGTGAACATCTTCCTCAGCGGCAAGCACTCGTACGCGGGCGTCTGAGACCCCTGAGCAGGAGGTGCGAAAGCGCCGTCGCGGGGTGAGGCTGGAGCCATGGCGGATGTGATCGGTCCGGGCACCTGCGAGCACCGCGAACACACGGACGTGCTGCGGTTCACGCTGAACCTGGCGCACCCCGTGCACCAGGTCTGGCCGGCCCTCGCCACCCCCGTCGGCCTGCGCGGATGGCTCGCGGTCGCCGAACCGCTGGAGCCGCGCCTGGGCGGCGCGGTCACCCTGCGGTGGCAGCTGGGTCTGCCCGGGGGGCACGCCCACGCCCTGGACCCCCGGCCGGACACGCGGGCCGGACTCGGCGCCGGCGCGGTCTCCGAGGGCACCGTCACCGCCTGGGACCTGGAGCACGTCGCCGAGTACACCGTCGGCGCCCAGGGGCGGATCCGCTTCCACCTGGCGCCGGCCGGGGCGACGAACGGCACGGTGCTCCGCTTCACCAACGAGGTGGCCACGCTCGGGTGGGCCGAGCGGCTGAGCCGCCTGGCGGGCTGGCACGAGCACCTGGAGTACCTCGTCGACTTCCTCGGCGGCCGCCGCCCGGACTGGTCGGCGCGGACCCTGGAGCGCTACCGCGAGCTGTACGCCGCCTACGAGGCGCCCGGCGGCAGACAGTCCTGAGCCGGCGGGCTCCCCTCGGGCCAGGCGATCTCCACGAACCGCTGCGTGCCGTCCCGGGCGAGCTCCACGATCGGTACCGCCTTGTTGTACGGGTTGCCGTGGTTGTCCAGGCAGATCCAGCCGCTCGCGCCCTCCACCTTCAGCGGTCCGTTCATCTGCCGCCACTGGGTGACGACATCGCGGATCTCCGGCAGCTTCTCGCCTCCTCCGGCCGCCTCCCGGATGCCTTGCACGGCCGTCGCCATGGCGTCGTACGCGATGATCGCCTGGCCGTCGGTGAGGGACGTCTTGCCGATGGGGCCGATCTCCGGGTCCGCCGCCGCCTTCGCGAGCCGCTCCTTGAAGGTCGTGAACACCGCCGGGGTCCCGCCCGTCTTCGGCGTGCCGGGCTGCCCCTCCTTCCAGGCGTCGGGGTGCGCCAGCGAGGCGTACCGGACGCTGACGCCGGCGAGTGCCTCCTTTTCGGGGCCGTTGTCGCCGCCGAGGTAGGAGCCCTCGTCACCGGTCAGCACGGTGAACTTCCGGTTGTCGCAGCCGCGCCGGCCCAGCGCGTTCACGAACTGCCGCAGCTGGGTGTGACGTCCGGCGAAGAACACCGTGTCCACGCGGTTGCTGCTGCAGAGCAGCAGCGTGATCTGCCGGAAGGTGTTCGCGGTGGGGCCCTCCTCAGTGGGATCCGGCGGGGAGGTGAACAGTTGTGCCTGGTACGGAGCGTCGGTGAGCAGCTTGGTGAAGGCGTCCTTGAGGGTGGTCGTGTAGTGGTCGCCGGGACGCGTGTCCCGTACCAGCACAGCCCTTTTCGCCTCTACCTTGCCGAAGTCGGCGATGGCGCGGGCCTCGTCGTGATTGGTCGGCGAGACGCGGGCGAGACCGGGGTACGGGTCGGCGTCGGGGCCGTCGCCGGGGCCGTTGGCTATGTCGTCGGCGGTGATGGTCGTCCCGATCACCGGGATGCCCGCGCCGGTCAGCTCCTTCACGGCGGCCTTGGTCTCGGCGCTGCTGGTGGCTACCCCGGAGACCGCCCGCAGGTTGTCGGGGCCGTCCGTCATGGCTTTGAGCCGGTCCACCGTCGTACGCCAGTGGGCGTTCCCCTTGCCCGTGTTGGCCAGTACGAGCCGGATCTTCGGCTTCATCCCGTTGGAATCGTGGTTGGCGGCGTACTGCTGGAGGAACGCGCCCTGCAGCTCGTGGAGGACCTTGGTGCGCAAGCCGCTGTCCGTGGAGGTGAGCGGCAGCATCACGGCTACGGTCGCGTACTCACCGGGCTTCAGTCTCTCGTTTTCCCGGGCGATGGCTTTTGCCACGTCGTTCAGTTTTGGCACTTCGAAGGCGTAGCCGTCTCCGGAGACGCCCACGCACTCCGCACCCTCCTCGGGGCGGGCCACGCCCTTGGCGCAGGAGAGGTCGGGATTGAGTACGTGATAGCCGCCGTAGGACAGGGCTGCGGTGGTCGCCAGCGCGAGGAGTACCGTGAGGCCCTTGCGCAGGGGTGTGAACCAGAAGACCCTGCGGAACCAGTCCGTCATTCCCCGCGTCATTCCCCGCCCCCGTCTGTTGGTGTGCCGGCTGTTTGTGTGCCGGCCGGTAGACGCCACTCGCGTACGGCCTGCGGCCATGAGCGGGACGCCTGCCACAGGACTTCGTTGCCCGAACTGTGCAGCTCCGAGAGCAGGCCCAGTTCGTACCCCATCTTTTCGGTCACCTCGTCGTCCGGGAGCGCCAGCGGGTCGGTCAGCTGCCACACCGCGAACAGCAGGCGGCGTATGCGCAGATGGAGCGTGGTGTCGGCGCCCGGCGGCGGCGCCGGCGCCGGTGCGTCGGTGCGGCCGAGCGCCACGGGGCGGCGTACGTCCGGGGCGTCGAAATGTGGCGCCGACGCTATGAAGCGGAGCTCGTCGAGCCAGACGCGGGCGTCGGCGCGGGGGAAGGTCTCGCGGAGGTACGTGACGGCGCCTTCTGTTGCTCCTAGGGCCAGTTCGTGGTGGAGGCGGTGCGGTGTGCTGTTGTTGGCGTAGTGGTCGCGGAGGGTCTGGTGGACCGCCCTCCAGCGGGTGGAGTCGCGGTCGCCGTGTCGCAGGCGGTGCAGCAGGAGCGTGCGCAGCAAGGGGTCGCCCACGAAGTGGCCTTGGGCCGATGGCCAGTGCTCGTCCGCGAGCAGTGTCCGTACGTCGCGTACGGCGGCCAGTCCGGTACGCCCCTCCTCGCCCGGCAGCCGCGACGCGGCCAGTGCCTCCGCCGACGCCACGTCGTGCGCGGGGGCGAGCACGGTGAGCCAGTCGAGCCGGGACGCGGGCACCAGCCGCGCGAGCAGCTCGGCGGCCACCTCCTGGCCCTCGCGGTCCTCGCGGAGGGTGACGGGCGCGGCGAGCAGCGAGGCGGGGGTGAACCGCTCGGGGTGCTCGTCCTGGCCGGCGGCCTGCGCGAGCAGGTCCACTCCCAGCGGGCGGCCGCCCGTGAGGCGGTGGACCGCGCGGGCCAGTTGCGGCTGGGTCAGCTGGCGGGGGTCCTTGCGGTCGAAGATCTGCCGGACGTGCTCGGGGGCGAGCGGGGTGAGCTCCACGGATATCGCGCCCGATGCGATTTCGCGTCCTCGCCGCCAGCCGAGTTCGTGCCGGACCTCCGGCAGGGTTCGGCGTACGGCGTGACGCAGCGCGGGGTGGTCGTGCCCGCGCAGGGCCGCGATCAGCACCACGCGGTCGCGCTTGCCGTCGGCGCGGTCGCGGAGTACGGGCTCGAGGAGGTGGCGGCCCAGGGGTGCCTGGGCGTTGTCCAGCAGGACCACCGGCCGGCCTACGCGGCGTAACCGGCCCATCCCCTGGTAGGCGGCGTCCAGGTCTGCGCGGAGCGCGCCGATGAGGTGGCGCTCGGCGCGTACGCGGTGCTCGCTGCCGCGCCGGAAGTGCAGGGCGAGGAGGGTCAGGCCGCGCTTGGCCTTGCCGCCGGCGCCGGGATAGTCGCCGTACCAGTCGGCGGAGGCGCGCTGGCCCCGGTTGAACAGGTCGTCGAGGAGTGACTCGACTGTTGTCTCCACGACCACGTCGAGGCCCGGGCCGACGCCGGAAGCCATTGCGGCGAACTTCGCTACGACTTTGGTCAGCCAGGTGCGGGTCTGGTTGCGCCAGCGGGAGCCGGGCTCTACGAGCAGGCCCAGGCGGAGGCCCTCGGCGAGGATGTTCTCGTCGTCGTGGGGGCGCCAGCCGAGGCTGGCGACAGCGAGCAGGCCGGCGGCGAGGCGGGGGAACTCCACGGCTCCGGCGCCGTGCACGGAGGGGGCCAGCTGCTCGCCCAGTTCGGCGAGGGCCTCGGTGACGGGCGACCAGGAGAGGGAGGGGGCAGTCCGCTCGGTGAACTCGGCGCGCTCGCAGTCGATGAGGGCGATGGGGGTGCGGTGGCGGTAGGCGGTGTGGAGTCGTTTCAGTACGGCGGTCTTGCCCATGCCGCGCCCGCCCGTGAGGACTACGGCGGGGAGGTCGTCGCGGTGCTCGAAAGGTACTTTCTGGAAACCGCGGGGCGGCAGACCGATGAGCCGTGGCGCAAGACCGTCGAGGACCGCCTCGCGGCCGAACAGCTCTCTGTCCACAGCACCTCCGCGGGCCACATGTGTCGCTACGTCAACTCCAGCTTACGGTGCGTAAGTTGACGCATGCACGGGTTTTCGAATCCGGGGTCGGTGTTTTTCCGGGGCTCCGGGGTCGGTGCCGCGTCGCGGCGTCTCCTCGGTCGTCGAACGTTCGGGCACTGCGTTGCTTCGTTCGCGGTGGTTGCGTTCAACGCCCTGCGGGGAGCGCCCCGACACGTCCCCTCCTGGCACCGTGATGTGCGAGGCGGCCTCCGCCATACGGCGGGCCGGGTTCCTCCTGGGAGCGGGCGATTGCTCCCCGGTGGGCCGTATGGGCCGCTCACGCCACAGTCCTCGTTACGCTCCCGTCCTCCCTCTGGCGCATCGCGATGGCTGTGGGAGTGCCGGTTGGACACACCCGCGAGCAGATGGTGACGGAGTACGACTCGCCGGGGTGGGGCACGGTGTACATGGTTGGGCTGAGTGTGTTTACGGAGGTGTTGGCTTTGCTGACGCTGGGGCTCGTTCGCTCCTGGGGCGAAACCACTCCGGACTGGCTTCCGTTTGTTGGGGGTAAGCGGGTCGACCCCCGTATCGCCACTGCTGCGGGGTACACCGGCGCGGGCCTGGTCGTCCTTGTCTGGTGGGGCAGCCTGGCGGCGATGCTCGTCAGTGACTTTGACCAGGCCGGCAGCCTCGCGGGTGGTCATTACGCCTTCATGTTGGCCTGCTACGCCCCGCTGCTCGCCTGGGGTCCGTTGCTGGCCGCGGTCACCGTTTCGTACGGTCGGCGTCAGCGGGTCAGGGCTTCGGCGGCGTCGGGTCCTCAGGGCCGCCTTCGTCGCGCTGCTTGAGTTCCTCTTCGCGGCGGCGCAGGTCCGCTTCCCAGTCCTTCATCATCGACTCGTCCTTGGCGTTCTCGTCCTTCAGGGACTTCAGGAAGTCGGGGTTGTCGTCGGGGGCGACCCAGTCCTGCTTGTGGCCTCGGTGCCATTCGGAGGGTGTGCTGCCGGAGCCGCCTCGGGCTCCCTTGCGGACCTTGCCGACGGCGAGCCACGCGACGGGGCCGATCAGGACCTCGCCGAAGAGCAGCACGATGATCACCCACACCACCTTGGGGAGGTGGCGGACCTCTTCTTCGGGGGTGTTCAGGCAGTCGATGAAGGCATAGATCCACAGCGCAAGAACGATGAGGAACGGCAGATACCTGAGCATGAGAAGCAAGCCCCCAGAACGCGGACCGCGGGGCGCCGTAGACGGCCCCGGTGACGGGCCAAGCGTAGTGCGTACCGGATACTGGACCGCATGGCTTACGACGATCTTCGCTCCCTGCTCCGGGCGCTGGAGCGCGAGGGCGACCTCAAGCGCATCAAGGCCGAAGTCGATCCGTACCTGGAGGTCGGGGAGATCGTCGACCGGGTGAACAAGGCGGGTGGCCCGGCGCTTCTCTTCGAGAACGTCAAGGGCTCGTCGATGCCCCTGGCTATGAACGTCTTCGGGACGGACCGCCGGCTGTTGAAGGCGCTGGGGTTGAAGTCTTACGACGACATCCGGGACAAGATTGGCGGGCTGCTGAAGCCCGAGCTTCCGCATGGGTTTGTGGGGGTACGGGAGGCTTTCGGCAAGCTCGGCTCGATGGCGCACGTGCCGCCGAAGAAGGTCAAGTCCGACGCGGCGCCGGTGCACGAGGTCGTGCTCACTGGTGATGACGTGGATCTGGACCGGTTGCCCGCGCTGTTCACCTGGCCGGAGGACGGCGGGTCCTTCTTCAACTTGGGGCTTACGCATACCAAGGATCCGGAGTCGGGGATCAGGAACCTGGGGCTGTACCGGCTCCAGCGGCACGACAAGCGCACCATCGGTATGCACTGGCAGATCCACAAGGACAGCCGGAACCACTACCAGGTGGCGGCCCGGCGGGGTGAGAGGTTGCCGGTTGCCATCGCTTTCGGTGCGCCGCCGGCCGTGACGTACGCGTCTACTGCTCCGCTGCCGGGTGACATCGACGAGTACCTCTTCGCGGGCTTCGTGTCGGGCAAGCGCATCGAGATGGTCGACTGCAAGACGGTCCCGCTCCAGGTCCCGGCGCAGGCCGAGGTCGTACTGGAGGGGTGGCTGGAGCCGGGGAAGATGTTGCCGGAGGGGCCCTTCGGGGACCACACCGGTTTCTATACGCCGCAGGAGGACTTCCCGGCGCTGACGATCGACACGGTGACCATGCGGCGGCGTCCGCTGCTCCAGTCGATCGTGGTGGGGCGGCCGCCGACGGAGGACGGGCCGCTGGGGCGGGCCACGGAGAGTTTCTTCCTGCCGCTGCTGAAGATCATCGTTCCGGACATCGTGGACTACCACCTGCCGGAGGCGGGCGGCTTCCACAACTGCGTCATCGTGTCGATCGACAAGAAGTACCCGAAGCACGCGCAGAAGGTCATGCACGCCATTTGGGGCGCGCACATGCTCTCGTTGGAGAAGCTCATTGTCGTGGTCGACAAGGACTGCGATGTGCACGACTACCACGAGGTGGCGTGGCGGGCGCTGGGGAATGTGGACTACTCCCGTGACCTCACTGTGGTCGAGGGTCCGGTCGATCATCTTGATCATGCGTCTTACCAGCAGTTCTGGGGCGGCAAGGCGGGGATCGACGCCACCAAGAAGCTGCCCGAGGAGGGCTACACCCGGGACGGTGGCTGGCCGAACATGGTCGAGTCGGACCCCGGCACGGCCGAACGGGTGACGAAGCGCTGGAAGGAGTACGGGCTGTGAGTAGTGCTGCGGCGGCGGTCCCGCAGGTCGGCAGGACCCGGGCGTTTCTCCGGCTTGTGATGATCGAGCACTCGGTCTTCGCGCTGCCCTTCGCGTACATCGCCGCCCTCACCGCGATGTTCCAGCTGGACGGAAACATCCACTGGGGCAAGCTGCTGCTCGTCACCATCGCCATGGTCGGGCTGCGTACGTTCGCGATGGCGTGCAACCGGATCATCGACCGCGAGCTCGACGCCCGTAACCCCCGTACCGCCAACCGCGAGCTGGTCACCGGCGCCGTCTCGGTCAGGTCGGCGTGGACGGGCGCGCTCGTTGCCGTGGTGATATTCCTTGGCGCCGCGGCCGCGCTGAACCCGCTGTGCCTGGCGCTGGCGCCGGTCGCGGTCGTCCCGATGGTGGTCTATCCGTACGGGAAGCGCTTCACGAACTTCCCGCACGCCATTCTGGGCTTCGCCCAGGCCATGGGCCCCGTCGGCGCCTGGCTCGCGATCACGGGGGAGTGGTCCTGGGACGCGGTGATACTGGGTCTCGCTGTCGGTATCTGGATCGGCGGGTTCGATCTGATCTTCGGCAGCCAGGACGTCCAGGCGGACCGCGCCGAGGGCGTGAAGTCCGTACCGGCGCGCTTCGGCGTCCCGGCCGCGCTGTACGGCGCGCGGGCGTGCCACGCGGTGACGACCGTGCTGTTGGTCTGGTACGCGCTGGCCACCGGCGCGGGGGTGTTCTTCTGGGCGGGACTCGTGGTGGTGGTTGTGGCGTTTCTTTACGAGCACACGATTGTGAAGCCGCATGATCTGTCCCGGCTGAACCGGGCGTTCTTCTCGACCAATGGGTTTATTGGGATCGCGCTGTTCGGATGCGCGCTGATGGACCTGCTGGTGCGCGGCCTCACCGTGTGAGGGCCGGCGCCCTGTGCCGGCGGAAGAGGAACGCGGCCAGCACGCCGCCGATCAGGCCGAAGAGATGGCCCTGCCAGCTGATGGCGGTGTTCGAGGGGAGCACTCCCCAGAGCAGCGAGCCGTAGACCGCGCCCACCAGCAGGCCTATGACGACGTCGACGGCGTTGCGGTCGACGAAGCCGCGGACCAGCAGGTAGCCGAAGAGGCCGAACACGACCACCGACGCACCCGCCGTGTTGGAGTAGTCGGGCGCCGTGAGCCAGACGCCCAGGCCGCCGACGAGGATGATCGTGAGGACGACGGCGAGGAAGCGGCGAATCCCGCTCAGGGCGGCCAGGAAGCCGAGGATGAGCAGCGGGACCGTGTTCGACGCGAGGTGGTCGAAGCCGTGGTGGAGGAATGACATCGGGAGTACGTCGCGCAGCTCGGTGAGGTCGCGTGGACTCAGCCCGTACGTGGTGAGGGCGCCGGTCGCCGCGTCCAGCGCCTCCAGGATCCACAGCAGCGCGACCCAGCCGAGCATCACCGCGGCGGCGGTCTTGGCCCGGTCGCTCCCGCTTCGGCTCTCTTCAACGGTGGTTGATCGCATGGCGTCCCCCTGCGGTACGTGCGGCCTGTGCGGCCTGTCAGTGGAACGTCCGGGGCACCTGACTCGGTTCCGCGACGCGGCGCCCGGATAAGGTCGGGCACGTGGAGTCAGGACAGGTACGCAGGCCGTGGGTCGTCGGGGTTTCCGGGGCGTCGGGTACGCCGTACGCCGCCGCCGTGCTGCGCGGGTTGCTGGACGCGGGCGAGAGCGTGGACCTGGTGGTCAGCCGGGCGTCGCGGCTGACGCTGCTGGACGAGACGGGGATCGCGTTCCGGGACGCGCACTGGCAGGAAGACCTGCGGACCTGGCTCGCGCGCGGCGCGGACGGGAAGCCGGACACGTTCGTGGCCGATGTGGGTGACGTGCGTTATTGGGCTGCTGGGGACCTGGCCGCCGGGCCTTCGTCGGGCTCGTACCCGGCAAAGGGGATGCTGATCGTGCCGGCGTCTACGGCCAGTGTTGCCGGGGTGGCGCTGGGGCTGTCGAAGGATCTGTTGCAACGGGTGGCGAGCGTGACGCTCAAGGAGCGGCGCAGGCTGGTGGTGGCGGTGAGAGAGACGCCGCTGAGCGGGCAGACCCTCAGGCACATGGTGGCGCTGGACGAGGCGGGCGCCGTGGTGCTGCCGGCCTCCCCGGCGTTCTACGCGGGGGCGACGCACATCCAGGATCTGGTGGACTTCGTGGCGGGGCGGGTGCTGGACGCGGCGGGGGTGCCGCACAGCTTGTACCGCCGCTGGGAAGGTGAGCTCGGTGGTTCCCGTAAGGACTAGCGGCGGACTGCACGCTCTGTTTGATCATCTGAAAGAATTTGCGGGGCGTTGAGCCCTGCGCGCCTTAGATTGCACACATAAGCTCGCGGTACAGCTGAACAATGGAAGGCTTCAGGCATATGGACGCCGTGGACAGGCAGCTCATCCAGGCTCTCAGGGAGAACGGCAGGGCCTCGTACGCCGAACTCGGCCGGCTCGTCGGGCTCTCGGGGCCCAGCGTGACCGACCGCATCAACCGTCTTGAGGCGGCCGGTGTCATCACCGGTTACCGCGCGACGGTCGACGCGAAGTCGCTCGGGCTCGGCGTCACGGCGCTGATCGGCATCTCGCTGTCGGACGCGGCGGACCACGAGGACGTGGCGCGCAGGCTGCGCGATCTCGCGGAGATCGAGGACTGCTGGTTCATCGCGGGCGACGACTCGTACATGCTCAAGATCCGGGCGGGGGATGTCGACGGCCTGGAGAAGACGATCCGGCGGCTGTCCGGGACGCGGGGTGTCTCACGGACGCGGACGACCATTGTTCTGTCCACGAAGTGGGAGAACCGGGTCGGGGAACTGCCGGAAGAAGGCTAGGCGTACCGTGTGGGGGGCTGATTCGTAGACAAATGGGAGGCGGCCGGAGATGGACGACGGACTCAAGCGGGAGCTGGAGCAGAAGGTCCGGGCGGGCGAGCGACTGACCCGCGAGGACGGCATCGCCCTGTACGAGTCCGACGACCTGGCCTGGCTGGGCGGCCTCGCCCATGAGGTGCGTACGCGCAAGAACGGCGACGTGGTCCACTTCAACGTCAACCGTCACCTCAACATGACGAACGTGTGCACGGCGTCGTGCGCGTACTGCTCGTTCCAGCGCAAGCCGGGCGAGAAGGACGCGTACACGATGCGCATCGAGGAAGCCGTCAAGCTCGCCAAGGCGATGGAGAACGAGAACCTCACCGAGCTGCACATCGTCAACGGCCTCCACCCCAGCCTCCCGTGGCGCTACTACCCGCGCTCTCTGAGCGAGCTGAAGAAGGCGCTGCCGAACGTCTCGCTGAAGGCGTTCACGGCGACGGAGATCCACCACTTCGAGACCGTGTCGGGCATGTCGGCCTCCGAGATCCTGGACGAGCTGATCGAGGCGGGGCTCGAGTCCCTGACCGGTGGCGGCGCCGAGATCTTCGACTGGGAGGTCCGGCAGCACATCGTCGACCACAGGACTCACTGGGAGGACTGGTCGCGCATCCACCGGCTCGCGCACGAGAAGGGGCTGAAGACCCCCTCGACCATGCTGTACGGGCACATCGAGGAGCCGCGCCACCGCGTGGACCACGTGCTGCGGCTGCGCGAGCTCCAGGACGAGACCGGCGGCTTCCAGGTCTTCATCCCGTTGCGCTACCAGCACGACTTCGAGGACATGAAGGACGGCAAGATCCGCAACCGCCTTCAGGCCCGTACGACGATGGCGAGCGGCGTGGACGTGCTGAAGACGTTCGCGGTGTCGCGGCTGCTCTTCGACAACGTTCCGCACGTCAAGGTCTTCTGGGTCATGCACGGCGTGCAGACCTCGCAGCTCGCGCTCCAGCACGGGGCGGACGACATGGACGGCTCGGTCGTCGAGTACAAGATCACGCACGACGCGGACAACTACGGCACGCCGAACAAGCTCGGCCGTGAGGACCTGCTGGAGCTGATCCGGGACGCGGGCTTCCGCCCGGTGGAGCGGAACACCCGGTACGAGATCATCCGCGAGTACCCGGGGCCGGAGGCGGACCGGCGCGAGTCGCCGCAGGCTATGCGGGTCTGACGGTCGGGTGAGTAGTTATGGGTGATTTGGGGACTTTTCTGGTGTGACGTGCGGTCCGGGGGGTACCCGGGCCGCATGGCAAGTCGCACCGAGCCCCCTGCGCCTCCTGCGCCTCCTGGCGAGTCGCCCGAGGACGCGTACACCGCCGAGCCCTTCCTTCCCGGCGGCCGCGCCGGACTGCCCGGGCTCCGCAAGGCGGCGGCCGGCTGCCGCGGCTGCCCGCTGCACCGCGAAGCCACCCAGACGGTCTTCGGCGCCGGGTCCGACCACGCCCGGGTCCTGCTGCTCGGCGAGCAGCCGGGCGACCAGGAGGACCGGCAGGGCCAGCCGTTCGTCGGGCCTGCCGGCAAGGTGCTGACGCGGGCCCTGGACGAGGCCGGGATCGATCCGGACGACACGTACGTCACCAATGCCGTCAAGCACTTCAAGTTCGAGATCGTCGCCGAGCGCGGCAAGCGCCGGATCCACAAGTCGCCCAATCTGCGCGAGATGACGGCGTGCAAGCCGTGGCTGGACGCCGAGCTGAAGGTGGTCGACCCCGAGATCATCGTGGTGCTGGGAGCGACCGCCGGGAAGGCGCTGCTCGGGCCCTCGTTCCGGGTGACCAAGCAGCGCGGGATGCTGCTGCCGATGGAAGGGCGCGGGGAGAGCGTGGTCGCCACCATCCACCCGTCGGCGGTGCTGCGCGCCGACGACCGTGAGGCGGCGTATCAGGGGCTGGTGTCCGACCTGCGGATAGCCGCGCAGGCGCTGAGTTGATCCGTTTATCGTCGAAAGCATGCCGCTGACCTTCGAACTCGATCCGCAGATCGGCCCCGGCCTTGGTGACGGCGTCCTCGCTCTGTGGGTGGACGTCTCCAACGCGGGCGGCGCCGTCGGATTCGTACCGCCTGTGATCGCCGACGACGTACGGCCCGAGTGGGTCAAGCACCTCACCGCCATGAGGGAAGGCCGTACGCGGCTGCTCGTCGGGTACGACGAGGAGGGCGCCGTCGCCGCGACGGCCTTCATCACGCACAACACCCACCGGCTGATGACGCACTGGGTGTGGCTCTACACGGTGATGGTCCACCCCGCCCAGCAGGGCAAGGGGTACGGGCGCGACCTGATGGCCGCGACGGAGACGGCGGTGCGCGGCTTCGAGGGCATCGACGCGATACGGCTGACCTGCCGCGGCGGCACCGGAGCGGACCGCTTCTACGGGTCCTGCGGTTACAAGGAGGTCGGGCGCGTACCCGGCGCGATCCGCGTCGCTCCGGGGGACGACCGCGACGACATCGTGATGGTGCGGCAGCTGGGGTGACGCCGGCGGGTGCCGGAATGACAGGGGCGCGGTCGGCACTTTGGGGGCCTGTGCTTGACTGGTAGCGACCCTTTAGGTGCCGTTGAGAAGAAGGTCCCCCGTGAGCACCAAGCACGCAACGATCCGCTACACCGCCATGCGCCTGGGCGTCTTCGTCGGCTGCTTCTTCGCCATCTGGGGCCTGGTCCACTTCGGCGTGCTGCCGGCCGGCCTGGGCGACTCCAACCTGCTGTGGGTCCTGATGCTCGCCATCGTCGTCTCCGCGCCCCTCAGCTTCGTGCTGCTGCGCAAGCAGCGCGACGCGATGTCGGAGCGGATCGTCGCGCGCGTGGACAGCGCGAAGGCCAAGCTGGAGTCGAACCGCAAGCAGGAGGACGGCCTGACGCAGTAAGGGCCGCGTCAGGGCGTTAGGTACGTCACATACGACACTCCCTTCCGCACCCCGGTCCCGGACACCCGTCCTGGGCTGGGGTGTTGGCGTTCGCGGGGCGCGGCGGGACGGGGCGTCGGCGTACGCACCCAAAGAAGAGCTTTGATGTTCCCAAAGTACAAGTGTTAACGTTCTCAGCATGAAGACAGCAGCTGCGCACTCCCCTGACATGAGCGTCCCGCTCGTGCTTGTGGCGCGCCTGCATGTCGATCTCTGCCGCTGCATGTCCGCGGCCTGTCGCCGCCACATCTGACATCAGAAGCGACATCACGCAGCGGCGACCGCCCACAGCTTCAGCACGTCCCGTGCAGCTCACGGCCGCCGCACCCCCGTCCCCGCAACAACGGAGTGTGCCCGTGTCCGCGAACTCCGCGACCACGCCCGACAACGTGCCCGAGAAGCAGAAGACCCGCTTCCGGATATCCGACAAGTTCCCCTTCTGGGCTCAGATCGTCACCGGTCTGGTCCTCGGTGTCCTGCTCGGCTGGCTCGCCCGCAGCCAGGACATCAGCTGGCTCAAGACGACGCTGGAGCAGGTCGGCGGCATCTTCGTCCAGCTGCTGAAGCTGGCCGTCGCGCCGCTCGTCTTCTTCGCGATCCTGGTGTCGATCACCAACCTGCGCAAGGTCAACAACGCCGCCAGGCTCGCCTCGCGCACGCTGCTCTGGTTCATGATCACGTCGCTGATCGCGGTCGCCATCGGCATCGCGATCGGCCTGCTCACCAACCCGGGCGCCGGTACGGGCCTGACGCCGAAGAACGGCAAGCTGCCTGAGGGCTCGGGCTCCTGGATCGACTTCCTGACCGGCATCGTGCCGACGGACGTCATCACGCCGTTCACTGAGCTGAACGTGCTTCAGATCGTCTTCATGGCCGCGGTCGCCGGTATCGCCGCCCTTCAGCTCGGGGAGAAAGCCGAGCCGATCCTCAAGCTCAGCAACTCGGTCCTGGAGCTGCTCCAGAAGGCCCTGTGGTGGGTCATCCGCCTCGCGCCCATCGGTACGGTCGGCCTCATCGGCTTCGCCATCGCGGACTACGGCTGGGACCTGATCAGCAAGTACGCGACCTTTACGGCCGACGTCTACATCGGTTGCGCGCTGGTGATGTTCGGCGTCTACCCGCTGCTGCTCGCGACGGTCGCCAAGGTCAACCCGCTCCAGTTCTTCAAGGGCGCCTGGCCGGCCATCCAGCTGGCCTTCGTCTCCCGCTCTTCGGTGGGGACGATGCCGGTCACGCAGCGGGTCACCGAGCGGCTGGGTGTGCCGAAGGAGTACGCGTCGTTCGCCGTTCCGTTCGGCGCCACGACGAAGATGGACGGCTGCGCCGCGATCTACCCGGCGCTCGCCGCGATCTTCATCGCGCAGATCTTCGACGTACAACTCGGCATTCAGGACTACCTGCTGATCGCCTTCGTGTCGGTCATCGGCTCGGCGGCCACCGCCGGTCTGACGGGCGCGACGGTCATGCTGACGCTGACTCTCTCCACGCTGGGTCTCCCGCTGGAGGGCGTGGGCCTGCTGATGGCGATCGACCCGATCCTGGACATGGTGCGGACCGCGACGAACGTCGCGGGGCAGAGCCTGGTGCCGGTCATCGTCGCGGCCCGCGAGAAGATCCTCGACCACGATGCGTACAACTCGGCTTCGTCCTCGCCGGTCGACGGGTACGACGGGTACGACAAGGACGACAAGGTGCGTGACGACGCGCGTGACGCGGAGCAGAAGGACGCTGTGCCGGTCCCCGCGTAACGGTTTCAAGTGCCCCCGGACGCCTTGCGTTCGGGGGCATTTCGGTTTGTGGGGGGCGGGAGCGCCGTACGCTTACCGGGGAGTAGGCCGCGGTATGCGGTGAGCCGCGCTGCGTGGTGGGAGGATCTGGGTCGTGGGTGGTGCTGTGAAGGGCAAGCGGATGCCGCGTGCCGTGCGCGAGCAGCAGATGATGGACGCTGCCGTGCAGACCTTCGGGCAGCGGGGCTACCGGGCCGCGTCGATGGATGAGATCGCCGAGCTGGCCGGGGTCTCCAAGCCGCTCGTCTACCTGTATCTGAACTCCAAGGAAGAGCTGTTCACGGCCTGCATCCGGCGCGAGGCGAGTGCGCTTGTCGCAGCGGTACGGGCCGGAGTCGAGCCAGGGGTGCCTGCCGACCGTCAGCTGTGGGACGGGCTGCGGGCGTTCTTCACGCACACCGCGGAGAACCCGGACGGCTGGGCTGTGCTGCAGAATCAGGCGCGTACGCACGGGGAGCCGTTCGCCGACGAGGTGGCGGCGATGCGCGCGGAACTCGTCACCTTCGTGACCTACCTGATCGGCTCCGCCGCGCGCGAGGCGGACTGCGACTCGGAACTGGCCGAGCGGGAAGTGGCGGGCCTCGCCCATGCGCTGGTGGGAGCCGCCGAGTCGCTCGCCGGGTGGGGGAACGGCACGCCGGGCGTCTCCGCGAAGGAGATGGCCGCGACGCTGATGAACTTCGCCTGGGCGGGGCTGGAGAACCTCATGAACGGGCAGCGGTGGGCGCCTTCATCGCGCGCATCTCGTGCGTGAGCCGTCCGATCGTGTTCCCGTGAGGTGGATGCGGCCGTCCTGGCCACGCAGTTGGAACATGCCTCCCGCCGCCGCGTAGGTGACTGCGGCAGGGAGCAGGACCGGCGCCCTGAAGTCGGCCCGTACGGACGTCTCGTCGGCGGGATTCAGCTCGGCGACGCAGCGGGCGAACGTCCACATGCCGTGCGCGATGGCGCGCGGGAAGCCGAAGAGCTTCGCCGTCAGAGGGTGCAGATGGATGGGGTTGAGGTCCCCGGACACGAGACCGTAGCGGCGGCCCAGGTTGCCGGATACGTCCCAGGTGGTGACGGCGGGGAGCGGGGCGTGCTGGTGCTGGTGCTTGGGCTGGTGCTGCTGATTCATCGTCAGGCTGTGGGCGCCGGGTTTGCTTTCGGTGGGGTGGCGGGCCAGGTACGTGCTGCGCGACTCCCAGACCAGGGCGCCCGCCAGGCGCGCCTCGGTGACCATGGTGACCTCGGTGCCGCGCCGGTGGGGACTCAAGTGGTCGGCGTACACGGTCAGTTCGGGACGATCGTCCGGGTGCATGGCGCGGTGGCGGGTGATGGCGATGCTCGTGTGGACCAGGCCGGTGAGTGGCAGGGGAAAGGCGCGCCGCGTCATCACGCGCAGCGCGAGGGGGAAGGCGATGACGTGCGGGTAGGTGAGCGGCAGCGGGTCGGTGCAGGGGAAGCCGCAGATGCGGGCGTACGCCGCCAACTGGCCGTGGTCGATGAACGCGTGGGCGAGCGTGAGCCGGGTGGTGGGGAGGGAGGTGGTGGGAGAGACCTTGCGCTTGAGGGGGGATGTGAGTGCCCCGAGTGCGAGGAGTGGTACGAGCGAGGTCATTGTCCAGACTCCCTGCGCAGTCGTAGATTTACTCCGGAGTAAGGTTACTCAAGGGTCAGGAGTAGGTCGAGATGATGCACCTCGCGCCCGAGCCAAAGGCAGTTTCCGTACAGCAGCGCAGCCCCGACAAGACCCGCGTGGACGGCGTCGTGCGGGAGGTGTCCGTGCCGGCGCTCGTGCCACCCGTACGGCGCGGATCGCTCGCCGACATCCCGTTCGACAACGCCCGCGAGGCCCCGGCCGACCCCGTACTCGGCATCAAGCAGAGCGACGGCATCTGGCGTGACATGACAGCGGCCGAGTTCGCCGCCGATGTGCTCGCGGTGGCGAAGGGGCTGATCGCGGAGGGGCTGCGGCCCGGCGACCGGATCGCGATCATGTCCCGTACGACGTACGAATGGACGCTGCTCGACTTCGCCGCCTGGGCGGCGGGCCTGGTCACCGTCCCCATCTATCCCACGTCCTCCGCCTTCCAGGCGCGCTGGATCCTCCAGGACTCGGGCGCGGTCGCCTGTGCCGTCGAGAGCGCCGAGCAGGCCAGGGTCGTCAGCCACGAGCGGCAGAACCTCCACGACCTGGCGCACCTCTGGGAGTTCGACACGGGTGCGGTCGACCGGTTGCGGGCGGCCGGCAGGGCCGTTCCCGTCCCCGACGCGGTCGTCACCGCGCGCCGAGCCGGCCTCGCGCCGGATTCGATCGCCACCTTCATCTACACGTCGGGTACGACCGGCCGCCCCAAGGGCTGCGTCCTCACCCATGCCAACTTCTTCGCCGAGGTCGACAACGCGATCGAGCTGCTGCACCCCGTCTTCAAGTCGGTGAGCAAGGAGCCGGCGTCCACATTGCTGTTCCTGCCGCTGTCGCACGTCTTCGGGCGGATGGTCGCGGTCGGCTGTCTGCGGGCACGGGTGCGGCTCGGTCACGCGCCCAGCATTCAGACCGATGATCTGCTGGCCGATCTCGCCGCCTTCCGCCCGACCTTCCTGCTGGCCATTCCGTACGTACTGGAGAAGGTCTACAACACCGGCCGCGCGACCGCCGAGAAGATGGGCCGCGCCTCGTCGTTCGACCGCGCGTCCCGGATCGCGCAGCGGTACGGGCAGGCGGTGGAGGCACAGGAGCACGGGAAGGGTGGCGGGCCGGGGTTGGGGCTTCGGGCGGCCCGTGCGCTCTACGATCCGCTGGTCTACCGGCGGATCAGGGCGGCGCTGGGCGGCAAGGTGAAGTACGCGATCTGCGGCGGCTCACCGCTCGGGCGGCGCCTCGCGTCGTTCTACGCGGGCGCCGGTATCGAGATCTTCGAGGGGTACGGACTGACGGAGACGACGGCGGCTGCGACCGTGACCCCGCCGCTCAAGCCCCGCCTCGGCACGGTCGGCTGGCCGCTGCCGGGTACGGGGGTACGTATCGGCGACGACGGGGAGGTGCTGCTGCGCGGCGGTCAGGTCTTCGGCGGCTACTGGGACCGGGAGCGGCAGGCGCCCGTGGACGTGACGCGGGGCGGGGGCTGGTTCGCGACGGGCGATCTGGGGGCGCTCGACGAGGACGGGTATCTGACCATCACCGGCCGCAAGAAGGACATCATCATCACGTCGGCGGGCAAGAACGTCGCCCCCGCGCCCCTGGAGGACTGGCTTCGGGCGCATCCACTGGTGGGGCAGTGCCTGGTGCTGGGGGACAACCGCCCGTACATCACGGCCCTGTTGACGCTGGAACCGGACGGTCTGGGGCACTGGCGCCAGATGACGAAGAAGCAGGACGTCCCGCTGCGCGAGCTGGTCGACGACGAGGAGCTGCGGGCCACGCTGCAGCGGGCGGTCGACGAGGCGAACCGGCTGGTGTCGCGGGCGGAGTCGATCCGCCGGTTCGCGGTGCTGCCGGTCGACTTCACGGAGGAGAACGGGTACTTGACGCCGTCGCTGAAGCTTAAGCGGGCGGCGATCGTACGGGACTTCGGGGAGGAGATCGCGGGGTTGTACGGGCGGTGAGGGGGGGAGCTGGGCGGGGAGGGGGCGGCGAGCGTACTTGGGACAGCTCGCAGCTTGATGTACTTGGGTGCCACAGCCGCCGCCTGTGCCGCCGCGTTCACTTTCGGCACTGCCCCTGCCCACGCGGCGGGGTACGTATTCGAGGCCGATTCGGTCGGGCTGGCCACCGAGACCGAGTTCCACCAGGACGGTGAGATCCTGCGCGGCTGGGATATGAAGCCGGACGGCCACGGCGTGGCCGCCCAGTGGCGCTACAACTTCTCGTCCGTGACTCACTCCTATTCATGCCAAAGGGCACGAAGCTGCAGATCCGCTCCTGCCTTCAGGACGGGTCCAGTGGGACGCCGTGGAACTGTGGTGGGTGGGAGTACGCCCAGGCGTGACGCTTCGGTTGCGTGAAGCGTTTGCGTGAAGCGTGAAGCGTGAAGCGTGAAGCGTGAAGCGTGAGGCATGAAGAGGGGCGCCCGGGATGCGGGCGCCCCTCGCTGTTGTCCCCTCGCTGTTCGCTGTGATTACTGGCAATTCCCCTGGGTCGGTTTGCCCGCGAAACGCTCGTCCAGCCAGTCCATCGCCGGGAACGCGCCGACGGTTACCCCGCCGATGTGCCCGAGGAGGGGATGGGAGCGCCACTGGACGTTCGCGCCCCTGCCGCACCAGTCGGCACGCAGCTGCTTGCCGACGGAGTACGGGATCAGCTCGTCGAGGCCGCCGTGGTAGAGGTACACGGGGTGGTCGGGGGCACGCGTGCCGACGTTCGATTCGTTGAGCCGCTGCTGCCAGTCGGGCTGGTCCAGCGGGTTCGTGACGGTGACGTCGGAGATGCGCTGGAAGAGGCCCGCGACGGTGTCGACGGCGACGCAGTTCTTCTTCATGAAGTCGACGAAGACTCGCCCCTTGGTGTTGAGGTACTTGTCGAGCTCCAGCTCGGGGAACGCGGCGTTCTGGCCGGTGGCCGCCATGAGGATCAGGCCGGCACCGATGTTGCCGTCGTTGAAGTCGGCGACTTCGAGGAGGTCGGCCGGTACGCCGCCGGTCGCCGTGCCCTTGACGTTGAGCTCGGGGGCGTACGAGTCGTGGAGTTCGGCGGCCCAGCTGGAGGCCTGGCCGCCCTGGGAGTACCCCATGATGCCGACGGGGGAGTCCGCGCTCAGACCCGCTTCCGGGTGGCGGAGGGCGGCGCGAGCGGCGTCGAGGACGGCGTGGCCCTCGGCGCGGCCGACGGTGTACGTGTGGTCGCCGGGTGTGCCGAGGCCTTCGTAGTCGGTGACGACGACGGCCCAGCCGCGCTGGACGGCTTGGTTGATGAGGCTGGCCTCGGTCGTCTTTCCGTGGGGGAACCCGGCGCTCGGCGCGCACTGATCGGCGAGCCCGACGGTCCCGACGGCGTACGTGACGAGCGGGCGCGGCCCGGTGCGGCCGTCCTTGGGAACGATGACGGTGCCGGAGACGACGTTGGGGGCGCCCTTGGCGGTGGTGGAGCGGTAGGTGATGTGCCAGGCGTTGGTGTGGGTGGGCTGGTTGGGGAGGGGGTGGAAGGAGGTGGGGGCGGAGGTGAGGAGGTCGCCGGGGGCGGTGGGGGTGGCGGCGGCCGATGCGGTGGCGGTGGCCGGTGGGGTGGCGGTGGCGGTGGCGGTGGCGGTGGCGGTGGCGGTGAAGGTGAGGGCGGCCAGGGCGGTGAGGGTGGCTACCGCTCTGGCCCGGAGACGATTGCGGTTGCGGTTGCGGCTGCGGCTCATGTGACTCATACGGCTCTCCCAACGTGCCGAGGGGGGCTGGGGTCGTTGCCGAGACGGTAGTGACTGACCGGTAGGTATGGAGCTGACCGGGAAGCTCAGCTTTGCTGACCCCGGATATCAACGGCGCAGGAGCGAAGCAGGGACGCGGAGGAGGTGGCGAGCCACTGGGGAGCCACTCGGGGCGGGGCCGGGGGCTTCGGTTGCTTCTGCTGGTGGGGCCGCCCTTTTCGGGAGTGTGGCGGTTCCGGGGCGGGTGTAAAGGGCGCTCCTGCGTCGCGTCGCCTGCGGCGATTACGCTCCGCTCCACCCTTGACACCCGCCCCTCCACCGCTGGTTCTTTACGGGGGGCGGCCCCCGGGGGCGGGCCCGGCGCAAGCTGATCTGCTGGCTCGGCTTTCGCTGCCGAGTGGCGGGTGTGTGGGTGGGGCGCGGAAGGTTGAGGGGGTGGTGCGGCCCCTGGCTCGGCGGGTGCGGCGACGGCCGTTGGTGCGACACCCCCATTCCGGACGCACACGACCACCCGCGACGGCAGACGGCCGCGCAGTCGGGTCGACCTGCGGACCGGACGGTGCTCGGGTTGGGCGCGACAGTTCAATGGGGCGACTCGGGCCGGTTCAGCGTCCACCCCCGTTCGGTGACCAGCCGAACCTCAAGCACGTTGCTGATGTGGGCTCGTGGGCCGAAACGCTCCTGTGATGACGGAAGCGGTACGGCTGGGACTGGTGGGGCTGAAGAGGTGCCGGAATTCACCAAGTGCGGGGTTAATCGCATGACACGTCAGCCGGTCCGCAGGCCTTGGAGGAGTTGCCCCAGCGCGGATGTGGTGTGAGCGAGGTCTTCGGGGTCGGAGGAGGAGGCCAGCCACAGGGCCGCGTCGTTCATCGCCCCTGACAGCAGATGGGCCAGCGGGGCGACCGGCTGTGGGGCGATGACCCCTGCGTCGATGAGGGAGGTCAACGCGTCGGCGAGGTGGCGGGCCGAGTTCGCCTCGTCCATCGCCCGCCATTGGCTCCACCCCAACACGGCAGGGCCGTCGACGAGCATGATCCGTTGGACGCCTGGATCGGTGGTCGAGGCGAGAAATTCCTGGCAGCCGGCCGTCAGTTGAGTCCAGGGATCGTCATGGGCGTCGGCGGCCGCAGCTACCCGCCGGCCCACCTCCTGCTGCAACTCCTCGAGGATGGCGCGGAAGAGATCCGCTTTGCCGGTGAAGTGGTGGTAGAGCGCACCCTTCGTCACTTCGGCTGCCTGGACGATCTCCGCCAGGCCCACCGCGCCGTAACCCCTGTCGGCGAACAGGCGCCTGCCCTCCCGCAACAACGCCTGCCTGGTGTGCTCCCGTTGCTGTGCCCGGATGCCGTGCTGCCCCATCGCACTCCTCGTTGACATACCGACGGTACGCAAATACCTTCATTCGCATACCGATGGTATGCGAAGGGGTGCAGGCATGAAACTGACCGGCTTCTATCCCGTGATCGGCACGGCGAAGCTGCAAGCGTCCCGCGACTTCTACACCCGGCTGCTGGGCTTCGAGACGACGTTCGAGGCCGACTGGTATGTCAGCCTGCGGCGACCGGGAGATCCGGAGTACGAACTCGCCCTCCTCGACCACACGCACCCAACCATTCCCGACGGTTACCGCGTCCCTGCGCAGGGGCTGCTGCTCAACTTCGAAGTGGAGGACGTGGATGCGGAATGGGACCGGCTCGTTATTCGTGAAGGGCTGCACCCCGTCCTCGAACTCCGCAGTGAGGAATTCGGACAGAGGCACTTCATCGTGGCCGACCCCAATGACGTCCTGATCGACGTCATCACGCCCATCGCCCCCACCGGCGAATTCGCCCAGCAGTACGTCAATAGCTGAGCCTGAAGGGCGCAGAAGCAACCAACGCCCCGGGACGCGCCCCACGCCCCTTACGCCTCGCGGTGTTACTTCGGGTGGGTCCTGTCCGCCGCTTCGGTGGCCGCGTCCGGCGTCCCCACCCGGTACGCCCCCGGTGTCGTCCCCGTCCAGCGGCGGAACGCGCGGTGGAAGGACGTGTCCTCGGAGAAGCCGAGTCTCGCTGCCAGTTCCGCGATCGGTTCGCGGCCCTCTGCCAGGCCCGCGATGGCCGCGTCGCGGCGTACCGCGTCCTTCAGCTGCTGGAAGGACGTCGACTCCTGCTGAAGGCGGCGCCGCAGTGTCGCCGGGCTGACCGCCAGGCGGGTCGCCGTCTCGCCGAGGGACGGGAGGCGGGGGGAGGCGCGCAGCGACTGGGCCAGGGTGTGGCGGACCTGTTCGGCCACCGTCGTGCCGTACTCGCGGCGGCTGAGGAGTTCGAAGGGGGCACGTCCCAGCATCGCGTGCAGTTCCGCCTCGTCCCGTACGAGCGGGGCGGCGAGCCAGTGCGCGTCGAAGCCGGCGGCCGTACGGTCGGTGCCGAAGTGGACCGGGCAGCCGAAGAGGCTCTCGTACTCGTCCTTGTGCGGGGGCGGCGGGTAGGGGAAGTCGGCCCAGCGCAGGGGGATGCGGCGGCCTATCAGCCAGCTGCACAGCCGGTGCCAGATGATCAGCAGGCACTCGGTGAGGAACCGGTCCTCGTCGCGGTCCGGGGCGATGCGGACGGTGAACACCGCCTCGCTTCCCGCCCGTCGCAGTCCGAGGTCCGGACCACCGGGGAACAGGCCGTAGAAGGCCGTTCCGCGCTCGACCGCCGCCCCCAGGTCCCGGCAGCCCAGCGCGGCGTAGCACATCATCGCGAACGTGCCCGGCCTGCTCGGTACGGAGGCCAGCCCCAGGAACTCGTCCTGCGTGGCCCGATACAGCGCCCGGAACAGGCCCGCGAACTGCGCGGCCGTGACCCGCGCCCGGTCGTCGCCCAGGAGCAGCGGCGGGATGTTGCCCGCCTGGAGCAGCGGCACCGTGTCGATGCCACGGCGCTCGGCGCCGCGCAGCACAGCCCGTACATGGTGCACGGTGATCGTCCGCTTCGCCATGGTCCACGACGGTAGCGGGGATGAGCGGCGAGGTCAGTGGTGGTGACGTTTCCCGTCATCCCCCGCGGCCTCCGCTCGTACCTACCGTCGGGCGCATGAGTCGCATCAGTGGAACTCGACGGCCAGAGACGCTCGCGGTGTTCACCGAGTGGGCGGGCCAGCGGTACGGCGATCATCCGGCGCTGCGGGCGAAGGGCATGGCGCCCGTCTCGTACGCCGAACTGCGCGACACCGTCCGCGAGATCGCGTGCGGACTGATCGGACCCGGCGCCGGTGTCGGGCCGGGCGACCGTGTGGCGATCCTCTCCGACACCCGCGTCGAGTGGACGTACGCGCACTTCGCCGTCTTCGCGGCGGGCGCGGTCGTCGTACCCGTCTATCCGACGGCGGGCGACGAGGAGCTCGCCTGGGTCCTCGCCGACTCCGGCGCCACGGTCGTGATCTGCGAGAACGCCGAGCGGGCCGCGCGGGTGGCGGGCGTACGCGCCAAGACCCCGGCCGTCCGGCACGTCGTCCTGATGGACGAACTCCGCGCGCTGCCCGGCCCGGCCGCCACCGTGGAGGAATCCGTCGAGGTACTCGGCGCGCGGGCCGGCGCCGTCTTGGACAGCGATCTGGCCTCGATCGTCTACACGTCGGGGACCACGGGGCTCCCCAAGGGCTGCTGCCTCACCCACGGCAACTTCGGGGCCGTGCTCGAAGCCAACCTGGACGTGATTCACGGTGCGCCGGGGGACCGCACGTACCTCTATCTGCCGCTCGCCCATCTCCTCGCCCAGCTCATCGAGTTCACGACCCTGCTGTACGGCGGCGAGCTCCGCTACTTCGGCGGCCGCATCGAGGACGTCGTGAGCGAGCTGGCCGAGGTGCGGCCGACGCATCTGCCGTCCGTTCCACGGCTGTTCGAGAAGGTGCACTCGGTGGTGCTGTCGCTGGCCGAGTCGCAGGAGGGCGGGCGCGAGCGGTTCGAGGAGGCGGTACGGATCGGGGTGCTGGCGGCGGAGGGGCGGCTGCCGGAGGAGCTTGCGGGGGCGTACGAGGAAGCCGACCAGCGGCTGTACAGCCTGGTCAGGGACGTCTTCGGCGGTCAGTTGCGCTGGGCGCTGACCGGGGGAGCCCCCATCGCCCCGCAGACCATGGACTTCCTGCGGGCCTGCGGCATCCAGGTCTTCGAGGGGTACGGGATGACCGAGTCGGGCGGGGTCATCTCGCTCAACCACCCGGGCGCTGTCCGTTACGGTACGGTCGGCCGGCCCATCGCGGGCTGCGAGGTCCGGATCGCGGACGACGGTGAGGTGCTGGCGCGCGGCCCCATGGTCTTCCCCGGCTATTACGGCGACGGGGACGAGGCCGCTGCCGCGACGCGCGAGACGGTCGACGTGGACGGCTGGCTGTACACGGGGGATCTCGGCGCGCTGGACGCGGACGGGTATCTCAAGATCACCGGGCGCAAGAAGGACTTGATCATCACTTCCGCCGGTAAGAATCTCACTCCGTCGCTGGTCGAACAGGCCGTCCAGCAGCAGTCGCCGCTCATCTCGCACGTGGTGATGGTGGGCGACCGTCGTCCGTACCCCGTCGCGCTGATCACCCTCGACGCCGAGGAGGTCGCCGGGTGGGCGGCCCGCGCGGGGCGCGATCCCAGCGACCCCGGTGACCGCGACGCCCTCCGGGCCCTGGTCCAGGAGGCGGTCGACGCTGCGAACGCGCGGGTCTCGCGGCCGGCGCGGATCCGCGCCTTCGCCGTACTCGACGAGGACTTCACGGTGGACAGCGGCGTACTGACGCCGACGCTGAAGGTCCGGCGGCGGGCGGTCGTCGAGCGGTACGCCGCCGAGGTAGAGGCGCTGTACGACGCCGGGTGACCCGTGCCTTCCTGTTCGTGCACAGGCAGGAGCCCCGCTCCTTGGGAACGGGGCTCCTTGGGTACTGCTACTTCGACCGCGATCGGGTCGGACCGGGCAACTAGACCGGGGTGACGTTCTCCGCCTGCGGACCCTTCGGGCCCTGCGTGACATCGAAGTTCACCTGCTGGTTTTCCTCAAGCGAGCGGAAACCAGACGCGTTGATCGCGGAGTAGTGGACGAAGACATCCGGGCCGCCGCCGTCCTGGGCGATGAAGCCGAAGCCCTTTTCAGCGTTGAACCACTTGACGGTTCCGGTAGCCATAAGCCCTCCTATGGGCCAAAGGGTTGCCCTGCTCCAGAACCTGCAAAGAAGTCTGAAAACTACAAAAGCCTGCGGGTCACATGCTCCGCAGGCTCTGTACTGCAAGGGAAACCAAACTGCAACTTGCGGCGAGCGTAGCACGCACTCTCAGGAGAGTGGAAGAGGGAAAGATCACGTCACCCGGAAGTTTGACGGCGTCTTCCAGCAGGCCTTTCGCAGTCAATGCGGAGGTCTCCCGAGAGGCTTCCCGAGAGGTCTCCGGTGATCTTCGGCAGTGGCCCCCGACTCGCCCCGGCGGCCCCGGCGTCGGGCTCGGCGGCGGACAGGTCTAGCCTCACGATGTGGACAATTCAACTGCTGTCGACCACCGTCGCAGCCGGCCACGTGTCGGCCACATCCAGTTCCTGAACTGCCTGCCCCTCTACTGGGGGCTGGCCCGTACCGGAGCGCTTCTCGACTTCGAGCTGTCCAAGGACACCCCCGAGCGGCTCAGCGAGCAACTGGTGCGCGGCGATCTCGACATCGCGCCCGTCACCCTCGTCGAGTTCCTGCGCAACGCCGACGATCTCGTCGCCTTCCCCGACCTCGCGGTCGGCTGCGACGGCCCCGTCATGTCGTGCGTGATCGTTTCCCAGGTGCCGCTGGAGCAGCTCGACGGAGCCCGGGTCGCGCTCGGTTCGACCTCGCGTACGTCGGTGCGCCTGGCGCAGCTGCTGCTGGCCGAGCAGTACGGCGTACAGCCCGACTACTACACGTGTCCGCCCGACCTCGGGGTGATGATGCAGGAGGCGGAAGCGGCCGTGCTGATCGGTGACGCGGCGCTGCGGGCCGCGCTGCACGACGCGCCCCGGCTCGGCCTCCAGGTCCACGACTTGGGGCAGATGTGGAAGGACTGGACAGGGCTCCCGTTCGTCTTCGCGGTGTGGGCGGCGCGCAAGGACTACCTCGCGCGTGAGCCGGACGTCGTGAAGAAGGTCCACGAGGCGTTCCTGACCTCCCGCGATCTGTCCCTGGAGGAGGTCGGCAAGGTCGCCAAGCAGGCCGCCCGCTGGGAGGTCTTCGACGCGGAGCTGCTGGAGCGCTACTTCACGACGCTGGACTTCCGCTTCGGTGCCGAGCAGCTCGCGGGCGTACGGGAATTCGCGCGCCGGACCGGCCCGACGACCGGGTTTCCGGCCGACGTGACGGTTGAACTGCTCGGCTGACCACCTCGCCCCCTAGGCTGCTGGCGACAGCAGGCAGTCGGCAGTTGGTGGTACGGGGGAGGACGAGGGCATGCAGCCGCTCGACGCGGGTGATCCGCAGACCGTCGGCGCGTACCGGATCCTCGGCAGGCTGGGCGCCGGCGGCATGGGCCGCGTATATCTGGGGCGCAGCGCGGGTGGACGTACGGTCGCGGTCAAAGTCGCGCATCCGCACTTCGCGCTCGACGACGAGTTCCGTGCCCGCTTCCGGCGCGAGGTGGCGGCGGCCCGGAAGGTGGGCGGCGACTGGACGGCGCCCGTGCTGGACGCGGACCCTGATGCCCCTGTGCCCTGGGTGGCCACCGGGTACGTTGCCGGGCCCACGCTGACGGAGGCCGTCGCCGACGCCGGGCCGCTGCCCGCGTACGCGGTGCGCGCTCTGGGCGCGGGGCTCGCGGAGGCGCTGAGCGCGGTGCACGGGCTCGGTCTCGTACACCGGGACGTGAAGCCGTCGAACGTCATGCTGACGCTGGACGGGCCCCGGCTGATCGACTTCGGCATCGCGCGCGCCACCGACGGCACCGCGTCGCTCACCTCCACCGGCGTGTCCATCGGCTCGCCCGGCTACATGTCGCCCGAGCAGATCCTCAGCAAGGACGTGACGGGCGCGGCCGACGTCTTCTCGCTGGGTGCGGTGCTGGCGTACGCCGCGCTGGGCGAGGCACCGTTCCCCGGCGACTCCTCGGCGGCGCTGCTCTACAAGGTGGTGCACGAGGAGCCGCGGCTGGACGGGCTGGACGCGCTCGACGGTGAACTGCGCGAGGTGGTCGGCGCCTGCCTGGCGAAGGAGGCGGCGGACCGGCCGTCCCCGGAGGACGTGGCGCGGCGGCTCGCGCCGGGCGGGGCCGCGCGGTTGGTGGCGGCGGGGTGGCTGCCGGGGCCGCTGGTCGAGAGGGCGGGGCGGGCGGCGGTGCGGCTGCTCGACCTGGAACCGGCGACGGCGCCGCCGGGGGATTCGGGGCCGGTGCCGTTCAGCAGCCCGGCGGTGGGCATGTTCGGGCCGCCGCCGGCTTCCTTCGGGGGCGGGAGCGGGAGTGGGGGCGTGGGCCTGGGCAGTGGGACCGCGACCGCGACCGATTCGGCGGGCCGCGTTTCGTTCTCGCTGACCACCGAGAACTCCGCCCCCGACGACCGGGGCCGCGGCCGCCGCAGGAGCTGCACGGTGGTTCTCGCCGTCGCGGGGGCACTGGCAGTGGTGACGGTGGGCGGCTCGATCTACCTGGGCGGGCTGTCCGGCGACGACTCCAACGCCGAGAAGGACAGCGGCGGCCAGGACACTCTCCCCGCCGCGCCGGCCGGCGTGCCCGAGGCCTTCACCGGCACGTGGGAGGGAAGCGTCACGGCGGGCGGCGTCGCCAGCCAGTACTCCGTCAAGATCAGCGGCGGAACGAAGGGCGAGGACGTGGCCCGTACGACGAACACCTTCGGCCCGCTCAAGTGCAACGGCCTGGGCGAACTGTCCTCCGTGACCGCGACCAGGCTCCGCATCACCGACCGCGCCGACCCGTCCCGCCCTTCCACCCCCGGCTGCGCGAGCGGCACCGTACAGGTCACGTACACGCTGGAGAAGGACGGCACGCTGACCGTCAGGGCGCAGGGCACGGGAACCGGAAACCCGGCGGGTTCACTGCGCCGTCTGGACCGCTGACAGGGGCCCCCGCTGCCGGCGGTCCGACGCGGCGGACCGGGCGCCGGTCAGATGCCGACCAGGTGTACGGCGCGTCCGCAGAGCTTGCGCATGTCGTCGGTGTCCGAGGTCAGCATGGCGACCGGTCCCGCCTGGCGCAGCGCCACTTCCGCGACCATCGCGTCGATGGCGTACTTGTGGCCGTGCAGGTTCGCGTGCCTGAGGATTCTGGAAGCGGCGCGGGATGCCTGCTCGGTGAGTGGTTCGATCTTGATGCCGGAGAGCAGCCAGCTCAGCCGCGCCATGTCTGTTTTGGCGTGAGTGACCTCGATGATGGTGGCAGCACTGATGACCAGGTCGGCGCCGCGCTCTTGGAACCGCACGATGTGCGCCGAGACCTCGCGGTCGCGGGAAATCCACCCCGACAGGCCCTCGCTGTCGAGGACGACGGTGGAGAAGAGCAGGGTCACGCCGCCTTGGTCCCGGTTCCGCCCGACGCGGACGTGCCGTCGATGTTGGCGTCAGCCCGCGCCAATTCCTCTTCGGTAAACGCGCCGTATTCCTCCTGGTACTGCGCCATTTCCTGCGCGACGAACTCTCTCCGGAGCTGCCGGGCAACGGCATCTGCGACGTACCCGGAAACGTTGTCGGTCTTCTTCTTGAGCGCTTCGACCTGCTCGGCAGGGAGCGTGATGGTGACGCGTGCTGTGTCGGCCATACGGTGAGCGTACTGCGATGCACGCCACGCCCGCCACGTCAACGTCAACCGGGTGCCCGAAGCTCACCCGAGGGGCTGGCGTAGGCTGGGCCGGTCCGTCCACACCCTGCCGAAAGGGACACTCCGGTGACTGAGAAGGCCGACCTCACAGCCGTCCTCGACCGCGCCGCTGAGGGTGGGCGGATCACCCCGGAAGAGGCGCTCGACCTCTACCGCCACGCGCCGCTGCACGCCCTCGGGCAGGCCGCCGACGCCGTACGCCGCCGCCGCTACGCCGGTACCGAGCGCATCGCGACGTACATCATCGAGCGGAACATCAACTACACGAACTCGTGCGTCACCGCGTGCAAGTTCTGCGCCTTCTACGCCGCGCCCAAGAGCGACAAGGTGTGGACCCGCGACCTCGACGACATCCTGCGCCGCTGCGCAGAGACCGTCGAGCTCGGCGGTACGCAGATCATGTTCCAGGGTGGCCACCACCCGGACTACGGCGTCGAGTACTACGAGGAGCACTTCGCCGCGATCAAGGCGGCGTACCCGCAGCTCGTCATTCACTCGCTGGGTGCCTCCGAGGTCGAGCACATGGCGCGGATCTCGGGTGTCAGTGCTGAGGACGCCATCCGGCGCATCCACGCCGCAGGTCTCGACTCCTTCGCCGGCGCCGGCGCCGAGCTGCTGCCCGAGCGGCCGCGCAAGGCCATCGCGCCGCTCAAGGAGTCCGGCGAGCGCTGGCTGGAGATCATGGAACTCGCGCACCGGCTGGGTGTCGAGTCGACGTCGACGATGCTCATGGGTACGGGCGAGACCAACGCCGAGCGCATCGAGCACCTGCGCATGATCCGCGACGTACAGGACCGGACGGGTGGCTTCCGCGCCTTCATCCCGTACACCTACCAGCCGCAGAACAACGCGCTGAAGGGCCGGACGCAGGCCACGCTCTTCGAGTACCTGCGCCTCCTCGCCGTCGCGCGCCTCTTCCTCGACAACGTCGCGCACATCCAGGGCTCCTGGCTGACGGTCGGCAAGGAGGTCGGCCAGCTGTCGTTGCACTACGGCGCGGACGACCTCGGGTCGATCATGCTGGAGGAGAACGTCGTGTCGTCGGCCGGGGCGAAGCACCGGTCCAACCGGATGGAGATCATCGATCTCATCCGCAGGTCCGGGCGCGTGCCCGCGCAGCGCACGACGACGTACGAGCACATCCTCGTGCACGACGACCCGGCGAACGACCCGGTCGACGACCACGTGGTCTCGCACCTGTCGTCGACGGCCATCGAGGGTGGCACCGCGCACCCCGAGCTGAAGATCCTCAGCACCAGCTGACCCGACTGTCAGGGAGCCGAGTTGCTGACGATTCACGCCGCCGACCTGGTCGTCCCCGTCGCCGGGGAACCGGTCGAGCGGGGCGCGGTCGCCGTCGACGGGACGACGGTCGTCGCGCTCGGCCCGTACGACGAAGTGGCCGCCGCCCGGCCGACGGCCCGCGTCCGTCGCTGGCCCGGCGTTCTCACCCCCGGACTGCGCAACGACCGCGGCGGCTTTCTGCTGGAGCACGCTTATTTCCCCGAGGAGCCGGGCGAGTTCGACGAACTCGGACGGGACCCCCTCACCGGCGACGCCTTGGCCGCGCTGCGGATGACCGAGGCCCGCTGGGGCAACAGCGCGCGCCGCTGCACGCAGAAACTCCTGGCCCATGGCGTGGTCGCGGTCACCGGCCCGCTCCTGATTCCGGCCGTCCGCCAGGCGGTGCACCGGGCGGGACTCACGGTTACCGGCACAGCCACAGGCACCGGCATCGGTACGGGTCTCGACCCGCTGGCCGGCGGCGTCCCGCTCGCCTCCGTGGCCGCCTCTCCGCTCACCGTCGGCTCCCGCGCCGACCTCGCGGTCTTTGACGTACCGGACGAGCCGGCCCTGCGGGCGCGCGGGGCCGGCACGTGCGTCGCGACGGTGCTGGGCGGCCGGTTGGTGCACCGGCGGCGCTGAGCCGCCGGGCGGAGCCAAGGGGCGGTTACGGCACGCTGGGGCCGCCCAGGTAGCGGCCGTTCTGGTCGTACGGCCAGGCATTGGCCACGCACCCTTGCAGGCCCTTGATCTGCTGCATCATCGCGGGCGCCGGGCGGCCGGGCCCCGGGCAGGTCTCGTGGCCGCGGCCCAGCCAGTGGCCGACCTCGTGGTTGATGATCAGGGCGCGGTACTCGGAGACCGGTCCGTCGAACTGCGGGGAGCCGAGCTGCCACCGCTTGAGATTCACCATGACCTTCTCGCCGCCGCGGCAGTTGACCTCGCCGTGGGTGTTCAGGCCGTACGAGCCGCACAGCCGGTCGGTGGTCGTCGGGGTGGCGACGCGGATCACCAACCCGGCCGAGTCGTCGGCGACTTGGCGGAACGAGTGGGTGCCGCCGTACGCCCAGCCGCGCGGGTCGGCGAGGATGCCGGCGATGTCCTCGGCAGCCTGGTCCGGGTCGACGCCGATACCGTCCTCCACCTCCACGCGGTAGCGGCTGCCACCGCCGGTGGCGGAGACGCCCGCGCGGGCGACGGTGAACGTGCCGGGGCCCGAGGCGGGCACGGCCGACGGCGGGGTGGAGGCAGTCGCGGTAGCGGTGGCGGTCGGCGACGGCTTGGGTCTGGGCGACGCCTTGGCCTTGGGGGAGGCGGCCGGCGACGTCCTCGGCGCGGGCGGGGACGGAGTGGCGCGCGCCTGGACGCGCCCGTCGGCGGCCGGCGCTTCGGACCCCGCCCCCGCCCACGGCAGGTCCAGGAACACCGCCCCCGCGACGACCGCGGCCACGAGCACGAGCGCGCCGAGACCGTCCCGGCGCCGACGGCGCGTCCGAGTCCGCTTCCCCGCCTGCCTGCGCTGTGCACGCCCCGGGGAACCCGATCGTAAGGAGGAGGAAGCAGAAGAAGGAGTAGAGCTGACCGGCACGCGTATGCGGTACGTGTCCTCGTCGGCGTCTCGTACGGACTGGTCAGCCGCCATGGGTCGATCCGCTCTCGAGTACGGGATGGTCGTCGGCGTACCGCACCAGCTGCTCGAACCGCTTGTTGTCCACGGCGCGCACCAGTTGGGTGACCGACACCGGGGCCGGCTCGCCCGACGACTCCTGCGGGGAGACCGTCAGCGAGACGGCGCTGTCGCCGTACCGGTACTGGACGGAAACCTCCAGGGCATTCCGCGAGTTGACCGGCATCCGGTACGCGTTGGCGGTGGTCCCGTCGGCCAGGGTGACCCGATCGCAGCGCAGGCCCTTCTCCGGTACGCCCTTGCACGCGCGCAGTGAGCCGCCCGGCTCGGCGCGCACCGTGAAGCGCACCGGGAAGATCTTGCCACCCGTCTCGCCCTGGTAGAGACGGACGTCGCTGTCGAGCGGGCGGATGGTGCCGACCGCGGCGGGGAGCAGGTCGTCGAGGACCACGGCGGCCTTTTGCTGGAACGCGGTGAGCCGCTGCTGTTCGGCCTTCGGCAGCAGGGTGCGGGCGAACGTCTCGCCGGGGCTCGGCTCCACGTGCACCGGGGTGCGCTCCGGCGCGGGGCCGGCGGCCGGCGGGCCGGGGGGCGCCGCCGGGCCGGTGTCCGGGCCGGGACGGGCCCACGGGGTCAGTACGGACATGGTCAGCGCCACGGCCGTCACCACCCCGAAGACGCTCCCGGCCACCGCCAGCCGGGCCCGCGCCCGCCGCCGGCGGCCCAGGCGCACGGCTCCCGGCACCAGGTCGGGCAGCGGCGGGAGCATCTCGGTCGCCCGGCTCATGGCGTTCTTGAACAGCGCGTCCGGCGGGTCCGGCAGGTCCTGCTCGGGGGTGTGATGCAGGTTCGTATTCATGGCCGGTCATCAGCTCCCGGTGGCGTAGACATGCGCGTCACCCAGCCGGGTGCGCAGCCGGGCAAGGGAGCGTGAGCACTGGCTCTTCACGGTGGACTCGCTGCACCGCAGCAGAGAGGCGACCGTTTCGACGCTCAGGTCCTCCCAGTAGCGCAGTACGACGATGGCCCTCGCCCGGGGCGGGAGTTCGTCCAGCACGGCGAGGAGCGTGACCCGCAGGTCCGAGTACGGCGCCGGGTGGGGCTGCGTACGGGGAGCGGTGCGGGTGTGCGCCAGGAGGTCGCGCAGGGTTCGCCTGCGCTCGGCCACGAAGGTGCGTACCAGCACGGTCTTGGCGTAGGCGTCGAGGTTGTCGGCGGCGCTTGCCTTGCGCCAGTGCTGGAACAGCTTGGCGAGCGTGGTCTGTGCGAGGTCCCGGGCGCCCTCCGGGTCCCCGCACAGCAGGTAGGCCGTCCGGTACAGCCGCCGCTGCCCGACTCGTGCGTACGCCTCGAAGCTCGCGGTGTCGCGGTCCGAGGCCTCGGCCCCCGGGCCGGTCGCCGTCCCTGCCGGCATCCGCCCGCCCCCTCTCGCTGGTCCTGCCCCGGTTGCTCCGAAGCTCCGGGATCTGCTCCCACCCCCTTCAGAGCGCGCTCGCGTCGGAAAGGTTGAAAGCGGATGTCGAGCACTTCGGCAGCTTTGCGAAAGCTTGCGCGCAGGAAGTGCAGAGGGCCGGAAGTCCTCTGCGGTGCAGGGCGGAGAGTAAGCAGAGCCGCAGCCTTGTCAGGCCGCCGAGTTTCGCGCGGATATTGGCAATGTGAAACTTCACCGTCCGCGTACTGATGTTCAGGTCGGCCGCGATTTCCTCATTGGAAGGCGCGCTGTGCAGGGCGGCGAAAACCTGCTTCTCCATGGGCGTGAGATGGCGCAGAGGAGTTGGCGCGAGGAGGGTCAACGACGCCCGTTCGCAGGCGACATCATGGCTCCGACCAGCGCAGACAATACAGTGAACCGTCATGATCCCCCCCAGGACGTTGGCTCAAAAGCAGCGGAAATCTAACACGGGGGGGTGAGAGCCCCGGCTGTAAGTCCGCAATATGGGCGGGCCGGGAAGGTGCGTCAGGAGACGAGTTGGGCGGCTTGTCCGAGGTGGTCCCGGGGCTGCTTTTTCAGGCTCTTGTGCTTGTTATGAACTGAGCGAGGCGGCGAGCTTGAGCCGGTCCTTGAGTTGCTGCTTGGCCAGGTTGAGGGTCTCGGCATTCTTGTTGATCTGCCGGTTCTGGTAGGCGGACTGGACCGCGAAGTAGACGCCGACGAGGTTGACCTTCTGCTTGCAGGCGACGTCGGCCTTGGCGGCGGTGATCGCGGCGGGGGAGGAGAGGGCGTCTTCGGCGATGCCGAGGTCTTCGCGGGCGTCCATCGGGTCGACGGCCGTGTGGCCCTGCTTGGCCATGCACTCGGACCAGCGCTTGTTGACGGCCTTCACGCGGGAGTCCTCGCGGGACTTCGACTCGGCCTCGGACTTGAGATTGAAGACGTACAGCGCGTCCACGGCGTTCGGCTCGGGAGCGTACAGCTTGAGGAATGCCTCACGGCTGCAGCCGCCGAGCGGCACTGCCTTGCCGTTGATCTTCTGCTTGCTGCCGCCCTTTTTCTCGGCCTCCGCCTGGCTCTTCGGGATGTCGGCCGGTACCAGGTCGGGCGCGCCGTGCAAGGCGAGTTCCTCGGTCTGGGTGAGAGTCTTCGACGTCTTCGCCGGCGGTTCGGGCTCACCGGGGGAGCCGTAGCCGTACTGTGCCGCTTCCTCCGGGTCCACCAGCCCGAAGATCCGCGAGTTCGGGCCGTTCGCCGCCTTCGTGGCGGGCCGCTGCGGGGGGCTGTAGGAGAAGCCGAAGCGTTCCATGCACTGGCTGACGAGCGTGTTCTGGCCCCGCTCGACCGCGTCTCGCTCCTGCTGGGTGGCTTCATAGGCGTCCAGGGGGAACTCCAGGCCCACGGTCGCCGACATCGTGGGGGTGGCCTTCACCTCGGGTTCCGACTTGTCGTCTTTCTGTCCCACGTCGGCGGTGGAGGAACAAGCGGAGAGGAGCAGAGCAGCGCAGACCACACCTATCGAACGGTGGATGTGGCGCGAGCCGGAGAGCGGGAGCATGCGGATCCTTCGGGCGACCGGGTTGTAGGATGCGGCAACCGCTGTTCTGCCCGGCGCTTACGGGCAGAACAGCGGTTGCTTTTTTCACCGGCGGGGTCGTTCCCCGCGGCCTGATCAGAGGGTGTAGTACGCCGAAGAGATCTCGTTCTTGAACGTGGCGGAGGCGTTGCCGTAGTAACCGGACGGCAGCGAGCCGCGGACGCCGCCGCGGTTGGCGTCGGTGTACACGTACCAGGTGTTCGAGTCGCGGTTCCAGTACGAGGCGGTGTTGTCGTTGGTGGACTGCCCCGAACCGGCGCAGCTACCGACGAACTTGTCGTCGTAGAAGTTGGAGTCGCTGACGTACAGGTCGAAGACGCAACCGCCGAAGTCGGAGTTGTAGTAGAGGCCGAACTCGCCGGTCTCCACGACGCCGTTCTTGTGGGTGGCGGCCGAGGCCGTACCGGCCGTCGCGAGGGTCAGGCCGGTGGCGGCGGTGGCTGCCAGGGCGATGCCGGCGAGGCGCCGCGTAACGGTGGAACGAGACATTTTCGCTTCTCCTTGTGTGGTGCTTGAGTTGCTTGTGTTGCTGCTCGAACACGAGCGGTAGCAATTCAATGAGGCGCACCAAGGGGTGTCTACTGTCCCCGGAGACAGTTGTTGTGGGCTTGCGCGCTCTGTACCGTCGGTCGCCTGAGCAGCACTTACGCACCATCAAACTGCCGATTCCAGGCATCTGTTGGTTGCCCCGGCCAGTCACCCCCGCTGCTGTCAGGGGGTCGGCCCCTCCCCACCGTTGTCCCTCTCCCGGGAGTTCCCGTATGCGCTGTGTCCCTGCTGTCACCAGAACTGCCGCGGCGCTGCTGCTGGTGTCCCTCGCCGCCGTTGGCTGCTCGAACGCCACGCAGGGTGGGACCGGTGAGACCCCTGACGCCGACCGGCCGAAGGCCAAGTCCCCGACGAGCGGTGCGCCGCAGGCCGTGGTGAGCGATGAGACGCGGGCGTACTTCGACTGCCTGAAGGACAACGGTCTGACCCTGGAGACGACCGACGGCGGAGAGCTGCGAGTCGAGAAGGGCACGAACAGCGACGCGAAGACCATCGCGGCGGAGAAGAAGTGCGTGGACCTCCGCCCGGCACCGACCGTGTCCGCCCTGCCGAAGGATCAGCTGGCGAAGGCCCGCGAACTGAGTGCGTGCATACGGGAGAAGGGGATCAAGAACTACCCGGACCCCGACAAGAACGGCAACGTGCAGCTCAGCGCCGAGCTGGCCAAGTCGCTCAAGGCGAACCCCGACTTCCCCAAAGCGGAGCAGGAGTGCCAGCCCGACTCCAGCGACGGCGACACGGTCGTCGGCGGCTGACGCGGCCGGATCCGGAGAAGGCTGCTGCGCATGAGCGAGAACAGTGAGATCAAAAGCGCGGAAGAGGGGCGGGACGGCAGCCTGGGCAGGCGACGCCGCTGGGTGATCGCCGTCGCCGTCGGCGCGGCGGTGCTCGCCACCGCCGGGGTCGGCGCCTCCATGGTGATCAAGTCACCGGCGCAGGTGGCGGCGGAGGCGGACGCGCCCCAGGAGGATGTGCTGACGGCGACGGTGGAGCACCGCGTTCTGGTGTCCTCGGTGATCACTCGCGGTGAGGTGAAGGCGGGACAGTCCGTGAACGTCTCCCCGCAGGTGTCCGGCGGCGGTGAGGGCGCCGCGGCCGGACCGGTGATCACGAAGATGGCGGTCAAGGCGCAGGACGTCCTCAAGAACGGCCAGGTGCTGCTGGAGGTCTCGGGCCGCCCGGTGTTCGTACTGAAGGGGAAGCTGCCCGTCTACCGGGACCTGCGCCCGGGCAGCACGGGCGATGATGTGAAGCAGTTGCAGAAGGCGCTGCGCGACCTGGGGCACGGCACGGGCTCGGACGCGAACGGCACCTTCGGCGCGGGAACCAAGTCCGCGCTCAACTCCTTCTACACGGCCGTCGGTTACGACCCCTTGCCCGCCCAGGACGACGACGGCGAGGCACTCAAGGCCGCAGGCGACACGGTGAAGTCCGCCGAGCGCGCACTGGAGGACGCCAAGGACGCCCGGGACGCGGCGAACAGCGGCTCGGACGGCGGCTCGGACGGCGGTGCGGACGGCGACGCGGAGGGTGGCGCGGCCGGGGATGAGGCCGCAGCCACTGACGCCGGTACGGGCAGCGATCTCCAGAAGTCCGTGGACCGGGCGGCGGAAGACCTGCGCGACGCGCGGACGGCGTACGCCGAGGCGCAGGCCAAGTCGGGCCCGATGTTCCCCGCCGGTGAGGCGGTGTTCCTGGAGAGCTTCCCGGCCCGGGTGAACGCGGTCCAGGGGTCCGTGGGAAGCAAGGTGTCCGGGACGGTGATGACCGTGTCGGCGGGCAAGCTGATGGTGCAGGCGTACGTACCCGAGTACCAGAAGGGGCTGCTGCGCGCCGGCCAGAAGGTGCAGATCTACTCGGAGCTCAGCGGGGTGTCGGCCCGCGCGAAGGTCTCCTTGGTGGCCGAGACGCAGACCGTTCCCGGACAGAACAGCAGCGGCAGCAACTCGGGCGGCGGCCAGGGAAGCGGTGAGAGCAGTGGCGGCGGGGGCGGCGCGTCCTCCGGCCAGTCCGGCTACCTGGTGCAGATCACCCCGGACAAGGCCCTCGACACGCAACTGACCGGCCAGGACGTGCGGTTGACGATCGAGGCGGCTTCCACCGGCGGCAAGGCCCTGGTGGTGCCGATCACCGCGATCACCTCGGGTGCGGACGGCAAGACGGTGGTGACGGTCGTCAGCAAGTCCGGGGGAGAGAAGCGGGTCGAGGTACGGCCGGGGACGACCGGCGACGGTTTCGTGGCGGTCGTACCTGCAGAGAAGGACGCCCTCGCGGCGGGCGACAAGGTGGTTACCGGGGTGAAGAAATGACCGCACCGGTCATCGAGTTCCGACAGGTCGCTCTCACGTACCCCGGCCCCCCGCCGGTCGCCGCCTTCCGCCCCTGCGACCTGGTGATCACCCAGGGCGAGTTCGTGACGGTGGTGGGCCCATCGGGGTCCGGCAAGTCGACGTTCCTGAACATCGCGGGCCTCCTCGACGCGCCCACCTCGGGGACGTACCTCCTCGACGGTCTGGACACCGGCGCGATGAAGGACGCCCACCGCACCGCGCTGCGCGGCCGCCGGATCGGCTTCGTCTTCCAGTCCTTCCATCTGCTGCCGCACCGCAGTGCTCTGGAGAACGTCACGCTGGCCATGGTCTACAGCGGTGTCGCCCGCAAGGAGCGGCGACAGCGGGCGAAGGAAGCACTGAGCCGGGTCGGACTCGGCCACCGCGTCGACACCCTGCCCACCCGCTTGTCCGGTGGTGAGCGGCAGCGCGTGGCGATCGCGCGAGCCCTGGTGTCCAGGCCTTCCCTTCTCCTCTGCGACGAACCAACAGGCAATCTCGACACGGCAAACGCGCAGTCGGTACTCGAACTGCTCGAGGAGCTGCACGCCGACGGGATGACCGTCCTGGTGATCACTCACGACCTGGAGGTGGCGGAGCGCGGCGCGCGTACGGTCACCATCCGGGACGGTGTGCTGCGCGAGCGAGACGAGGCGGTGGCATGATCCGCCGCCTGCCTCGCCGGGATACCCGACCGGTGGAGCCCTCGGTGCTCTCCCTCACCGACCTGCTGGCCGAAGCGCTCGCCGGAATGCTGCAGCGCCCGGCCCGTTCGGCGCTGACCGCGCTGGGCACGGTCCTTGGCGTAGGCACATTCGTGGCCATTCTCGGCCTGACCGCGACAGCTTCCTCTCAGATCGATGCCCGCTTCAACTCACTGACGGCCACTGAGGTTTCGGTCGAAGACGTGGCGTCGGAGCAGAGTGAGTACGCCGGTCCGGCCTTCCCCGAGGACGCCGATGCCCGGGTGGAGAAGCTGAACGGCGTACGCAGCGCAGGGGTGTACTGGCCGGTGCGGCTGGATGCCGCGACCACCGTGCGCTCCGCCCCGGTGGGCGGCGCGGCCGGCGGCTCGCGGGCCGAGGTGGTCGCCGCGTCCCCCGGCGTACTCGAAGCGGCCGAGCCCACCCTCGCCCAGGGGAAGCTCTACGACGACCTGATGTCGGAGAACGGCGAGTACGTCGCCGTCATAGGCTCCGGCGTCGCCTCCCGCCTGGGTATCACCACCCTGGAGACCCGGCCCGCCGTATTCGTGGGCGACCAGCCCTTCACCGTCACCGGCATCATCGAGGACACCGAGCGCAAGGCCGACCTGCTCCTTTCGGTGGTCGTCCCGCGCACGACCGCCGAGAAGATCTGGGGCCCGCCCGAGGGCAGCGGAGCGATGATGCTGATCTCGACCGAGCTGGGAGCCGCCCAGCAGGTCGCCAAGCTGGCGCCCACCGCACTGCGCCCCGACCACCCCGAGTACCTCAAGGCCGTACCCCCACCGGACCCGAAGATGCTGCGCTCGGGCGTGAGCGGCGACCTGAGCCAGCTGTTCCTCCTCCTCGCGGCGATCTGCCTGGTCATCGGCGCGGTCGGGATCGCGAACACGACCCTGGTCGCGGTTCTGGAACGTACCGGCGAGATCGGCCTTCGACGCGCGCTGGGGGCACGCGGCAGGCACATCACCGTGCAGTTCCTCGCCGAGTCCGGGGCGCTGGGAGCCCTGGGCGGCCTGATCGGCACCTCGCTGGGCGTGCTCACGGTGGTCGGCGTGGCCCTGGCCCGCGACTGGACCCCGGTCGTACACCCCGCCGCCGCGGCGGCGGCCCCGGTGATCGGCCTGGTCACGGGCGTACTGGCGGGGCTTTACCCGGCGTGGCGCGCCTCCCGTATCGAACCCGCCGAGGCGCTGCGCCGCTGACGGCGGAGGCTGTGCGGCGGATCGCCGGGCCTGCGCGGCCGCTGCCGCGGCGGGCCCGGCACAATGGACGGCGTGACCCGCGCATCCCTGAACAAGAAGCCCGCCGAAGTCGCCTCGATGTTCGACGAAGTGGCGGAACGCTACGACCTCACCAACGACGTCCTCTCCCTCGGGCAGGACCGGATCTGGCGCAAGGAGGTCGCCAAGGCGGTGGACGCCCGTCCGGCCCAGAAGATCCTGGACCTGGCCGCCGGAACCGCCACCTCCTCGCAGCCTTTCGCGCAGGCCGGGGCGTACGTCGTGCCCTGCGACTTCTCGATCGGCATGCTGCGCGTCGGCAAGCAGCGCCACCCGTGGATGCCGTTCACGGCGGGCGACGGAACGAAGCTCCCCTTCAAGGACGACACCTTCGACGCCGTCACGATCTCCTTCGGCCTGCGCAACATCCAGGACACCGACGCGGCGCTGCGCGAGCTGTACCGGGTGACGAAGCCGGGCGGCCGCGTGGTGATCTGCGAGTTCTCGCACCCGACGTGGGCACCTTTCAGGACCGTGTACATGGAGTACCTGATGCGCGCGCTGCCGCCGGTAGCGACCGCGGTCTCGTCCAACCCGGACGCGTACGTCTACCTCGCCGAGTCCATCCGCGAGTGGCCCGACCAGCCTGCGCTGGCGGCCCGCCTGCAGAAGGCCGGCTGGTCGAAGGTCGCGTGGCGCAATCTGACGGGCGGGGTTGTGGCCCTGCACCGCGGCACCAAGCCGCAGTAGGCAGCGGTAGGCCGTGGTAGGCAGTGGTAGGCAGGGGTAGTCCGTGGTGAACTACCAGTCAGTCCTGGAGCGGATCGCGCAGGACGTCGCACCGCAGCTCGGCGCCGGCAAACCCGCCGAGTACATCCCGGCGCTCGCCGCGGTCGACCCGCGCCAGTTCGGCATGGCCATCGCGGATGTCGACGGCAAGGTGTACGGAGTCGGGGACTGGCAGCGCCCCTTTTCCACCCAGTCGATCACCAAGGTCTTCACGCTGGCGCTCGTACTGGCCGCGGGCGGCGACGACCTGTGGGCGCACGTGGGCCGCGAGCCTTCCGGCAACCCGTTCAACTCCCTGGTGCAGCTGGAGTACGAGAACGGGATCCCGCGCAATCCGTTCATCAACGCGGGTGCGCTGGTGGTGACGGACCGCCTCCAGACCCTGACGGGCGACGCGAGCTCGGAACTCCTGGAGTTCCTCCGCGAGGAGAGCGGGAACCCGGACCTGGCCTTCGACCAGGAGGTAGCGGACTCCGAGTCCGCCCACGGCGACCGCAATGCGGCCCTGGCGCACTTCATGGCGTCGTACGGCAACATCACCAACCCCGTCCCCACTCTCCTCGACCACTACTTCTGGCAGTGCGCGATCGAGATGAGCTGCGCGGACCTGGCCCTGGCGGCGCGCTTCCTGGCCCGGCACGGGCTGCGGGCGGACGGCTCGCGGCTGCTGACGCGCAGCGAGGCGAAGCAGATCAACGCGGTGATGCTGACATGCGGCACGTACGACGCGGCAGGCGAATTCGCCCACCGCGTCGGACTGCCGGGCAAGAGCGGAGTGGGCGGCGGGATCGTCGCGGTGGTACCGGGCCGGTGCACGCTGTGCGTGTGGAGCCCGGGGCTGGACGCGCGCGGCAACTCGGTGGCGGGGGTGGCGGCCCTGGACCGCTTCACGACTCTGACGGGGTTGTCGGTTTTCTAGCCCTTCGGGGTTGACCGGGGTCCGTGACCAAGGCTTGCTTCTGGGGGTTTCGGGCCGTCCCGAGCGCTCGAGTGTCGGTGGGCCGTGACGCCGCGTCAAGGGCGCTCCCTGCGGTCGCGTCGCTGCGCGATGTGCCTTCGGCCCACCCTTGACCCGCCGCCCCGGCCCACCGCTAACGCTTATACGGGGACGGCCCAAAGAAAAACGCCCTGCACGGGGGCTGGGGGAGTGGCACGGGTCGGCTCGGTGGCTTGCGGCCCGGTGGGTGGGGCGCATGAGGTCTATGGGGCGGCTCGGCCCCAGGCTCAGCGACTGCGGGAACGGCCGCTGGTGCGACATCCCCATCCCCACGCACACGAGCACCCACGTGGGCGGCCGGTTGGCCGATCGGGTCGACGTGCGGACTCATGTCTGTGCGGGTGGGCGCGACAGTTGAATGGGGGGACTCGGGCGGGTGTGGCGTCCGCCCCGGCGGGTGGTCGGTTGGGGCGCAAGCACGTCGCTGATGTCCCCTGGCCGACGTTCTGGCGGCGCTCGACTGGATCAGCCGGTCTCTGACCACACCGCCGAGACCGCCCCCGCGGCCTCCCGCCGCTCCATGGAGGCGCCCGGACCTCGGGGTGGCCCTGTTCGGCCAGCTCCCACCTTCCCCGCCCTTGGGGCCGTTCGGCCGACGACCGGCCGCGTCGACTTCGCGCTCACGGGCGTCGAGGCGCAGCCGCAGGGCCCGGAGTCGCTGCCGAGGAGCGAGTGGTCCTGCCGACGAAGCGGCAGGCGGACGGCCCGTCGGCGGATGTCAGCTGAGGGTCGGCTCGATGCTCTCGGCCGGTGGGATGGAGACGAACCCGACAGAAGACGACCAGGGGGGTTCGTTATGTCGCGTTTCCGCACATAGGTGGGGTTTCAGTTCGCGTCATGTGGTGGGTTCGGTTCACTCCAACGCATCGGTAGGGGCTCCGGGCCGCAACCAACTCCCTACCAGCCGGGGGTGAGGAACGGTCGAGGCTCCCTTCGCCGCCGTCTCGGGCCTCGGTTCGAGGCTTCGGAACGCGACAAACCCGGAAGAAGGCGATCGGTGATGCCCTTTATGTGCATCTTGGTCCCATTGGAGGGGCCTCACTTGCCATCATGTGCTGGGTTGATTGCATTTCAACGGCCCGGCGGCCGGCCTATGGGCTTCGGAATGCGACCAATCCGGCGGAAGTCGGTTCCCGGCGCCCCGCCAGTCCCACCCGCCCCGGCCGACCTCGGTTGGGGCGGCTTCTGCGGGGTTCCACCCCTTCAACGGTCCGTTGCGGGCGTGGGAACGCGACTAACTCAACACTTGATGAATCCCATTGCCCCTCCAACCCCACTAGTCCCAGCCGTATCGCTTCCAGCTATCAGTGGAGCGTTTCCACCCGCAGGCGGGAAGGGTGGTGAGACTGAACGGACGACGGTTGGGGCGGCCGGTGCGGCAGGTGCCGGTGGGGTGGCGGGGCATCGGAGTGGCCAGGGGGCTCGGTTGGCGGCCCCGCCGTCGTCGTTGGTGGGGCTCGGTCGCCTCAACCGACGGATCGAGGCCCTGGAGCGCTACTAACCTCGCACTTTATGAGCCTCAATGCCACTCCAACCCCACTCACCTCAGTGGTATCGCTTCCCGCTATCACGGGCGCGTTTCGGCCCACACCCGTGGCTCGGACGCCATTACCACCCACCCACACCAGCAACGTGCTTGTGGTGCAACCGGCCACCGGCCGGGGTGGACGCCACACCTGCCCGAGTCACCCCATTCAACTCATGCGCCCCGCCTGTGGACCGGCCGGTTCGCAGGTCGACCCGGCTGCGCGGCCGTCTGCCGTCGTGGGTGGTCGTGTGCGTGGGGATGGGGTGTCGCACCAGCGGCCGTTGCCGCACCCGCTGAGCCTGGGGCCGAGCCGCCCCCTAGGCAGACTGCGCCCCACCCAGACACCCGCCTGTCGGCGGCGAGAGTCGAGCCAGCAGATCAGCTTGCGCCGGGCCCGCCCCCGGGGGCCGCCCCCCGTAAAGAACCAGCGGTGGAGGGGTGGGTGTCAAGGGTGGCCCGAAGGGGCATCGCGCAGCGACGCGACGCAGGAGCGCCCTTTACACCCGGCCCGGAACCGCGAAACTCCCGAAAGGGCGGCCCCCTCACCTCAAACAAGCAACGCCCCGGGCCCCGCCCCCAGTGGGCAACTTCAGCCCCTCCGGCGTTTGAGGAGCGGGGTCCGGGCGCAACACCCCGTCCCCGGAAGCCGGTTGACGCGCCCCGTCCGCCGGGCAAGATGGGCCCATGCCGCTGCACTGCCCGCATTGCGGGACCGAGGTCTCCGACGACGCCCGCTACTGCCTGAGATGCGGACGCGAACGACCGCAGCCGCAGTACGTCCCGCCCGTACCCCTGGACGCGATGGAAACGGCGACGGCCACCCCCGCAAACCCGCACCCCGTGCCCCCAGCGCCCACGCCGCCCTTCCCACCCGCGCCCGCATCACCACTCCCACCTTCACCCCCACCCCCACCCCCACCCCCACGCGCGCGCCGAAGCCCCGCCCTCGTCTGGACGGCGACCCTCGCCGCCGCCTTCGTCATCGGCGGCGGCGCGACCGCCGGAGTGCTGCTGCTCAGCAACGACGGCGGAAGCACCACCGCGTCCCAGTCGCAGGACGAAAAGCCCGCCGTGGCCACGAGCTCCAGCCCCAGCCCCACTCCCACCTCCACACCAACCCCCACCGAACCGCCGACCGCGCCCCAGCCGGCCCCCGCCCCCTCCAGCCCCGCCGCACCCCAAACCTCCGCACCTCCCGAGCCCCCCACCGGCTTCCGCCGCGTAACGGACCCCGCCGGCTTCTCCCTAGCCGTCCCCGAGCTCTGGTCCCGTACGAACGCGGCCAGCGGCCAGATCACGTACTCCGGCTCCACCGGCATGGAGCACCTCCTCATCGGCGTCGTCCACAACCCCCCGTACGCCACCTCCTACGACAACTTCCTCAACCTCGAGCAGAAGGCCAGGGCGAACCAGAACGACTTTCACCGCCTGCGCCTGGAACGCAACACCTTCCAGGGCCGCCCGGGCGCGATCTGGGAGTACACCTTCAAGGACAAGCAGACGGGCGAGACCCTCCACGCCATCGACCAGGGCTACATCGCGCCGAACGGCACGGACTACTCGATCTACACCAAGAGCAGGGACCGGGACTGGCAGTACGCCCGCAAGACCTTCGACACCGCACTCGCCACCTGGACCCTCGGCTGATCGCGGCACTCCCGCACCGCTCCACGCGCACCCTTCCGATTGGTGATCAGCACGCCCCAATAGACTGCCTCCGACCTGTGCCCAAGGCACGCGACGCCGAGTCTTACGGGAGATCCCGCCGTGACCGAGCCCCTCTCCGAGCACACCGCAGATGTGATCGTCGTCGGGGCCGGACCCGCCGGCTCCACCACCGCCTACTACCTCGCCAAGGCGGGCCTCGACGTCCTCCTCCTCGAAAAGACCGCGTTCCCGCGCGAAAAGGTCTGCGGCGACGGCCTGACGCCCCGCGCCACCAAGCAGCTGGTCTCGATGGGCATCGACATCTCCGAAGAGGCGGGCTGGCTCCGCAACAAGGGCCTTCGCATCATCGGCGGCGGCGTCCGCCTCCAGCTCGACTGGCCGGAGCTGGCCTCGTACCCCGACTACGGACTCGTCCGTAAGCGCGACGACTTCGACGAGCAGCTCGCCCGCCAGGCCCAGAAGGCCGGCGCCCGCCTTCACGAGCGCTGCAACGTGGGCGAGCCGATCATCGACGCCCGTACGGGCCGGATCACCGGCGTCAACGCCAAGCTCGGCGAGGAGAAGACCCCGGTCACCTTCCACGCCCCGCTGGTCGTCGCCGCCGACGGCAACTCCACCCGACTCTCCCTCGCCATGGGCCTGCACCGCCGCGAGGACCGCCCGATGGGCGTCGCGGTCCGTACGTACTTCACTTCACCCCGCCACGACGATGACTACCTGGAGTCCTGGCTGGAGCTGTGGGACCGCCGCGGCCCGCAGGACCGCCTGCTCCCCGGCTACGGCTGGATCTTCGGCATGGGCGACGGCACTTCCAATGTCGGCCTCGGCATCCTGAACTCCTCCAAGGCGTTCAAGGAGCTGGACTGGCGCGAGGTCCTCAAGGCATGGTGCGCCTCCATGCCGGAGGACTGGGGCTACACCCCCGACAACATGACGATGCCGATCCGCGGCGCCGCGCTCCCGATGGCCTTCAACCGCCAGCCGCACTACACCAAGGGCCTCCTGCTGGTCGGTGACGCGGGCGGCATGGTGAACCCGTTCAATGGCGAAGGCATCGCGTACGCCATGGAGTCGGGCCAGATCGCCGCCGACGTGATCGTCCAGGCGCACGCCCGCGCGACTCCCACCCAGCGCGAACTGGCCCTGCACGCCTACCCGAAGATCCTCAAGGAGACGTACGGCGGCTACTACACGATGGGCCGCGCCTTCGTGAAGCTCATCGGCAACCCGAAGGTCATGAAGATCGCGACCCAGCGCGGCCTGACCCACCCGGTGCTGATGAAGTTCACCCTGAAGATGCTGGCCAACCTGACCGACCCGACGGGCGGCGACGCGATGGACCGCATCATCAACGGCCTGGCCAAGGTCGCCCCGAATTCATGAGCCCGAATTCATGACGCACCTCCCGTGATGCAGGTCACTACCAAATTTGGTGCGTTCATTTTTGGGCGTGCCGTGCCTGGGCCTGCCGAGCACGGATGGGTGGTGTAAGTGGACAACTTCATCGAGCGCGAGCGCGAGCTTGCCGCCCTAGACCGGATGCTCAAGCGCACCGAGGTCGGGGGCCGGGCAGGGCGCCCCGGCCGGGCTGTCCTGATGCGCGGCCGCCGGAGGGTGGGCAAGTCCCGGCTGGTGGAGGAGTTCATCGATCGCTCCGGTTTGCCCAGCGTGTTCTTCACCGCCTCCGCCCAGTCCACCGTGGAAACCGACCTGAGGCTGTTCATCGAGGCGGCCGCCGCTTCGGATCTGCCCGGAGCCGCTGCCATGGCCGGACAGTCGCCCAGGGACTGGGACGCCGCCCTGCACCTTCTCGCCGCGGCCCTGCCGACCGACCGGCCGAGTGTGGTCGTGCTCGATGAGATGCCGTACCTGATCAAGAACGATCCGGGCTTCGAGGGCACACTGCAGAAGCTCTTCGACCGCGAGCTGTCACGCCGGCCGGTGCTGCTGCTCTGCGTGGGTTCTGACCTGGCGATGATGGAGCGGCTGAACGACTACGACCGTCCCTTTCACCAGCGCGGTACGGAGATGGTGGTACCGCCGCTCAGCCCGGCAGACGTGGCAGACATACTGCGACTGGCACCCGCCGAGGCGTTCGATGCCTACCTGGTGTCCGGCGGACTGCCGCTCGTCCTGGAGGAGTGGCCCCGAGGCGCCGGAGTCTTCGACTACCTGGCCGAAGTGGTGGCCGACTCCACGTCCGCCCTCATCGTCAGTGGGGAACGGTCGCTGGCCGCGGAATTCCCGGCCGACGCCCAGGCGCGCTTGGTCCTGGGAGCCATCGGCTCTGGCGAGCGGACCCATTCGCTGATCGGCCGGGCGGCCGGTGGCCTTCCCGCAACCAGCCTCAACCGGTCACTCCAACTGCTGAGCGCCAAACGGGTGGTGGACGTGGTCAGCCCCCTGTCCACACGCCCGTCGAAGGAGACCCGTTACTACGTCGCTGATCCGCATCTGCGCTTCTGGCTTGCCTTCCTCGGTCCGTACGTGTCGGAGATCGAGCGCGGCAGAGGAGACCTGACGCTGGCGCGCATGCGTCAGTCGTGGACTTCCTGGCGTGGGCGGGCCATTGAACCCGTCGTACGCGAGGGGCTCTTTCGCCTGCGCGAAGGCGGAGTGCCCGACGGGTCGGGCGCGGTGGGCGGCTACTGGACACGTACCAATGACCCCGAGATCGACATTGTCGCGGCCGACCGGGGTCCGATCGCCAAGCGGATCACGGCGGTCGGCTCGATCAAGTGGCTGGAGAACCGGCCGTTCGACGCCCGCGACGTTGCGAGGCTGATCGTCCACCGATCGCAGCTACCGGGGGCGGACGACACCACGCCCCTGCTCGCGGTGTCGCGCAGCGGCGCCGCGGTGGACGGCGTGCCAGTGGTGGGGCCTGAGGAGCTGCTCACCGCTTGGCGGTGATCGCGTAGCGTCCGGGTGTGGTGCCGACGTGGCGGGTGAAGTGGCGGTTGAGGTGTGCCTGGTCGTAGAAGCCCACCGACGTGGCGACATCGGCCGCCCGCCTGCCGGCCAGCAGGAGTCGGCGGGCTCGGTCGATGCGCTTGCCGGTCAGGTAGGCGTGCGGCGGTAGGCCGTACGCCTGCGTGAAGCAGCGGATCAGGTGGGTGGGGTGAGCGTGCAGAGTCGCGGCGGCTTCGTCCAGGGCTATTCCGCTGGATATACGCGAGTCGATCAACTCCCGTAACGATGCGGCGAGTCGGCTCGTCTCGCGACGCGATCCCAGTCGTCGTGGGGCATCTGGGTGATCCAGGTGGAGGAGCAGCCGTTCGCGTACGAAGGCCAGCCGGGACTCGGCCTCGAATTCGTCGCCCGTAGCGGCCGTATCGGCCAGGGCCGCGTGCAGCTGGTGAATGCGATGGCGCAACACCCCGTCGCCGTGGACCGGGCCGTCGACGGCGGCTCCGGCGAGGCGTTCCGGCAGGACCGTCGTGTCGAGATAGAGGACGCGCTTCCGGAACCCTGACGGGTTGACCGTTTTCCCGTCGTGGGGAACGCCGGGCGGCAGCAGTACGACCACGCCCGCCCCAGCGGCTCCATGGCGTCGGCGGTCGACGGAGAAGTCGACCGAGCCGTCGTCGAGGATCATCAGGTCCCACGTGTCATGGGTGTGGACCGGGTAGGCGTGATCGGTGAAGTGCGCGTGGAAGACCTCGCTGACCCCCGGGACTGAAGGCCGCCAGGCCTTGACCTGCGTACGGGGCGTACGGGGCGTACGGGGCCCGTCGGCTGTCATGCCAGAAACGTACAAGACCGGTGATGGCCACCGGCGGCACGCTCATGGCATGACAAAGCCCACCGCATCCGCCACCGCACCAGTCAACTTGGCCCAGAAGCTCTCGCAGTTCAGCGAGCTCTGGTCGCAGAAGAAGATCGCCGACCTGAACGACTACGAGGTCAAGCTCGCCAAGCTGAAGGGCGAGTTCGTCTGGCACACCCACGAGGACACGGACGAACTGTTCCTCGTCATCAGCGGCCGCCTCACCATCCAGCTCAGGGACGCAGACGTGGTCCTGGAACCGGGCGATCTCTTTGTGGTGCCGCGTGGCGTCGAGCACTGCCCCGTGGCCGACGAGGAGACCGCCATCCTGCTGCTGGAACCGGCAGGCGTCATCAACACGGGCGACGCGGGCGGCCCGCTGACCAAGGCCGCCGAGACTTTGCACTGAGGGCCAATACATCTAGGCGCGTGGGTCAGGCGCGGGGCAGCTGGTCGTCCTTCACTGCGGACACGAAGGACGACCAGGCGGTTACGTCGAAGGTGAGGGCGGGGCCGCTGGGGATCTTGCTGTCGCGGACGGGCATGACGCCGTCCAGGCCGTCAGCGACTTCCAGGCAGCTACCGCCGTCCGAATTGCTGTAGGACGACTTGCGCCATGCGGTGGAGCCCAGGTCGTGCGCGTTGCTCATTGTTTGTAGTCCTCCGCCACCGACTCGATCAGGGCCAGGGACGCCTCCGGCGACAGCGCGGCGGCCCGGATCAGATCGTAGGACAACTGGTACTTGGCGACCAGCGTGGGAGTGTCCAACAACTGCCCTGAGTACTGTCCTTCCGAGTATGCAACTGGCGGTGCGTCTTCGAAGGTCATCAGAGCAAACATGCTGCCGCTTGCGGCGTGTGCATTCGCGCTGAATGGGAGCACTTGGACGAGGATGCGCTCGCGGCGGACGAGGTCAGCGACGTGCTTCAGCTGGCGCGCCATGAGGGCCGGTCCGCCCACGGGCACGCGAAGCACGGTCTCGTGCAGCACTGCCCACAACACGGGTCTTGTTGGATCGTCGAGCAGGGCCGCACGATCTGTCCGCGCCCTGATGCGAGTCTCTACCAGGGCGCTGTCCAGCAGGAGCGCTGCCGATGGAGCCATCACGGAGCGTACGTATTCCTCGGTCTGGAGCAAGCCAGGAATCCGGGTCGGAGCGTACTCGCTGATGGCGACGGCTTCGACCTCAAGTGCGGCCGCGTCTGCGAAGTAGGGGGCGTGCGGACTGCTGTCGATCAGCTCCTTGCACATGCGGGCAAGGAGCCCGTCCGTTCCCAGCTCGCTGTCGATGCGCTGTGCGAGGTCGAGCTGGGGCTTGCGGATGGCTGCCTCGATCTGGCCGATGTACGTCCCCGAGACGTAGACCCGCTCCCCGAGCTGCTGCTGGGTGAGCGATGCCGCTTCCCGCTGCCGCTTCCCGCTGCCGCTTGAGTTCGGAGCCGAAGAATGGCCATCCGACCTTGCCCTGCGAGAAGCTCACGCTCTTGTTGGGCTTGTTCACCGTTGAACTCCCATGCGTTTCAGCACCTTTGTTGCCCGTTTCCCCCTGTCCATCGTATGCACGGAGCGCAACGATCGGACACGGAAAGCGACGTATTGGGCGACTGGCAAGGAGCAGAGATGGACGCATCCCGGCGGAGCGAAGCGCGAGCGCAGCTCGCGGAGTTGATGGCCGACTACGGGACCGATGGCGTGCTGCGGCTGGACGCGACCGGCGAGCCGGCGGAAGGGGTGGAGTTCCCGCCGGGGTCCATGGCCTATCCGCCGTGCCGGTGTCCTCGGTGTCGCGACGGCGCTTGAGCTTCGGGGGGCGAGGTTCGAGCGGCTTTTGCTAGGAATGGTGGGTGGGGACTGTTCCCACCTACCCTCCCTGCCAGCGGCGATGACATTTTGTGATCGTGTCGCGACACAGTGCTGTTGCCGTGTAGCGTGCGGCACGACGAAACGACCCCCATGCGGTGTTAGCAGCACCACACAGGGGTCTGACCATCAAGATCGTTACGAGGTCGATCTCATGGCTGTTCAGCAGCTTAGCCGTGCCCTGCACGCACCCGCCCACCCGATGGCCAAGCCCGGCTTCGGGAAACGGTCCGCGCCTGACCAAGAGCCCCGCCGCGCCCGCGACTTCGCACATCTGCCCAAGCGTGAAGCGGCCATCGCCGGTTACATCGACCGGCTGCCCGACGGCGCCGACATCTCCATCAAGGCGCTGGCCAGGGAAGTCGAAGGCTTCGGGCAGTGCGCCATCGGCACCGTCCTGCGGAAGCTGTCCGAGGCCGGGCATCTGCGACGCGTGCGCCGGGACGTGCAGGACGCCGAGGGTGCGCGGTGGGTCTACCGGACGTTCTTCACACGTACCGCCCGGCCCGACGCCTGGTGGGCCGAGTTCCTCGCCGACAACGTCCCGCAGTCCGGAATGGCCGACCCCGCGCCCGTACAGGAGCCGGAAGCGCGCGGCTACGACGCGCTCGCCCGGCTCGTGCACCAGCACCCGCAGCTCGCCCTGTCCGCCGTGGAATGCGAGGCACTCGCAGACCTCGCCGGGGACTGGTTCCGGCGGGGAGCCACCGAGGCGCAGCTCGTGCGGGCCGTTGCCTCGATGCTGCCGGACCCTGTCCGGCACCCCTTCGGCTTCGTACAGAGGCGGTTGATCGACCGGCTGCCGCCCGAGCCCCCGGCGCCCGTACAGGGCCGGTACGTCATGGAGTGCACCGACTGCCACGCCCCCGGTACGCCGGAATCACTGCCGGGCGGCCTGTGCCGCGTCTGCCGCAGTGAGCCGTACGTACGGGATGACGGCCTCCCGGCGGACGTCGTGCGCGGGAAAGCGGCCCGGCTGCGGGACACGGTCCGTACGTACAAAATCCGTCCGGCGCCCTGACTCTCTGCACCCTCAGCGCAGTTGCTCGGGGGTGACCAAGGGGTTGAGCGGGGGTAGCGGGCTGGGCGGCGCCGACCGGCCGAGAGGCGAGGAGGGCTTGCCTGCGCTGCTGAGTGCTCCGTCGACGTACTGGAACAGCGCATCCCCTATCGGGTCCGGCTTCGGCTTGTCGTTCTCGTCGAACCGCTGGTACTTCATGAGGTTGTAGCCGATCGCGACCTGCCTGCGGCCGTCCTCGGTGGACAGCGCCCAGGTCCCCGCTCCGAAGACGCCGCCGTCGTGGCCCCAGTACCAGCCGCCGTTGGGCATGCGCAGGGTGTAGAGGCCGAGGCCGTACCGCATGGCGACTTCCTCGCCCGGTTCGGCCTCGTAGGCCGGGACGGTGGTCTTCATGGCGCGCAGTTCGGCGGGGCCGAGCAGCTTGCCGCCGAGCAGTTGGCGGTAGAAGTCGTTGAGGTCCCGCATGGTCGACACCATCGCGCCGGCCGTACCGGCCCAGGACATGTCGTAGGCGCTGAAGTCGCGGGCCGGCTCTATGTAGCCGTACATCGACTCGTACATCTTGGCGTGCGGTCCGGAAATGTAGGGCGAGCGCGGGAAGTAGGTGTGCCGCAGGCCGGCCTTACGGATGACATGGCGAGTGATGTACGTTTCCGCGTCCTGGCCCGTGACCTTCTGCAACAGCAGCCCGGCGATGACGTAGTTGGTGTTGGCGTACGCATGCGTGCCGCGCTCGGCGGTGGGCGGGGCCGCGAGTCCGAGGCGGGCGAGGTGTTCCGGGTCCAGGCGGCGGAAGCGGTTGTCTTCGAGGACCTTGCCGGGGTTTTCGAGGATGCCCGGGAAGGCGGGCAGTACGTAATCCGCGATGCCGCTGGTGTGGTTGAGCAGCATGCGTACGGTCACCTGCCGGCCGCGCTCGCCCGGTATCAGCTCGGGCAGGTAGCGCCCGATGGGCGCGTCCAGTTCGATGCGGCCCTTTTGGACCTGCTGAAGGACGGCCACTGCGGTGAAGGTCTTGGTGATGCTGCCGATCCGGTGCTCGAAGTCGGGTCGCATCCGGCGCTCGGTGTCCACGTCGGCGAATCCGGTGGCTCCGCGCCACTGCTGCGAGCCGTCGCGAACGGCGGAATAGGCCCCGTACATACCGGCCTTGTGAATCGCGGCGAGGGAGTCGCGCAGAGCCGGCCGGTCGAGACGGCGCTCTGGTGCGGCTAAGGGCGCGGCGGACAGTCCGGACCAGGCGGTGGCGGGGGCGGCCGATACCGGCGCTGTCGCCTGCGCCTGCGCCGGCGCGACCCCGACCGCGAGCGACAGAACGGCGACCGATGCCACCGCCGCCAGGCGGCCTCTCCGATGCTCCGGGTGGTGGCTGTGGCGGCGGTTGTTCGGGTGGGCGAGGCGCATGGTCGCTCCTTTTTCGTCACGCGTTCACGGCTCGTCTTCGATTCCTCCCATCCTCATGGCGCCGCTACGGGCGGTCCTCCACCCGCAGAACGACCTTCGGCACAGGAGTGGATGACAAATGTCAGGCTTCGGCGATTCACCCGAACGAGTAAGTGACGTAGAGCACATCGCTGGTAACTTAGAGTGAGTTCGTGGACGTCTCATATGCCAATGGGGGTTGCCGTGGCCGCGAGTCCGATCGAAGTGGGTTCCAACGACGCGCGCTATGAGGCTCTGCGCCGGGGGTTCAATCAGCGCTGGATCGCCAAGCCTGACTACGTGGTGGTCGCTACGACGGCGGACGACGTGGTGGCGGCGCTCGCCAAGTTCCGCAGCAACCCGGCGAATTCCGAGCGCCGGATCACCGTGCGCTCGGGCGGCCACTGCTACGAGAACTTCGTCTCTTCCGGCGACGTCGGGGTCATCATCGACGTGAGCCAGATGAACCGCGTCTATTTCGACCCGGAGATGGACGCGTACTGCATCGAGGCGGGCGCGACGAACTGGCACAGCACCACCCAGCTCTACCGGTCGACCGGCCTGGCCCTGCCCGGCGGCTCCTGCTACTCGGTGGGGCTCGGCGGCCATGTCTCGGGCGGCGGCTACGGGCTGCTCTCCAGGGACTTCGGCCTGACCGTGGATTACCTGTACGCCGTCGAGGTGGTCACCGTCGCCGACGGCAAAACCCCCAAGAAGACGGTGGCCCGCAAAGACTCGACCGATGCTTCGCTGCGCGACCTGTGGTGGGCGCACACCGGCGGGGGCGGCGGCAACTTCGGCGTCATCACGCGCTATTGGTTCCGTGGCCTGCGGAAGCCGCCCGCCCAGGTGCTGGCCAGGTCCGTCGCCTGGAAGTGGGAGGACTTCCTCGCACGCCCCGACCTCTTCAAGTCGCTCGTCCGCCGGTACGGGCAGTTCTTCGAGTACGAGAACAAAGGCACGCTCCCGGCCGCCTCCTTCGGCACCTACAAGTACCGCGACTTGTTCACCCTGCTGAAGCTCACCCACATGAGCAGCGGCAAGGTCGGTCTGATCATTCAGCTCGACGGTACGAAGGACCACTCGGTGCACCGCCTCGCTGCGTTCATGAAGTGGATCACCGCGGATTTCAAGACCGGCGACACGTACCACGTCGAAGAGACACCACTGGACCAGGCGATTGGCGAGCATCCCGCGATGGGCTCGCTGTTCATCCCGACCCGACTCCCTTGGCTCACGGCCACGCAGAGCATCAACGACTCCGGGCCCAACCGCTGCGGCAAGTACAAGTCGGCGTACATGACGAAGGGATTCACCGAGCACCAGATCGACGCGATCCACCGCCACCTCACCGACGGTAAGTACACGAACCCCGACGCCCTGGTTCAGGTCGACTCCTACGGTGGAGCAGTCAACGACGTGGGCCCGGAGGAGACGGCTGTGCCGCAGCGCTCCTCGGTCATGAAGCTCCAGTACCAGGCGTACTGGACCTGGGGCACGGACGCCGACAAGAACGGGGTCTACGACTACCTGGACGCCGAAAAGGACCCGGAGATCGCCGGGCCCCATCTGCGCTGGATCAGGAACTTCTACCAGGACGTCTACCGGCCCACCGGTGGAGTGCCGGCGGTGGTCGATCCGGCTTACCCCGCGACCAAGGACGCGAACACGGACGGCTGCTACATCAACTACCCCGACGTCGACATCTCGGACACGAAACTCAATACGCTGGGCCAGCCCTGGCACCAGCTGTACTACAAGAACAGCTACAAGCGCCTGCAACGGGCCAAGAAGCTGTGGGACCCGCACAACATCTTCCGCCACGCCCAGTCCGTCGCCGTGCCCAAAACCACCTAGGCGCGCTGTCAGGTCACGGGCTGCGGCGACCGCGTGCGCGGGCCGGCGAAGTTGCGTCTGTAGTCGCTGGGGGAGACGCCGACCTGGAGTGTGAAGTGGCGGCGGAGGTTGGCCGCCGTGCCCAGGCCGCTTTCCGCGCTGACGCGGTCGATCGGCAGGTCGGTCGTTTCGAGGAGCGACTGGGCGTGGGCCAGACGACGGCCCAGTAGCCACTGGAGCGGGGTGGTGCCGGTGGACTCCTGGAGGCGGCGGTAGAAGGAGCGCGGGCTCATACGGGCGCGGCGGGCCATGTCGTCGACGGTGAGCGGTTCGCGGAGGTGGGCGGTGGCCCACTGGAGGGCGGGGCCGAGGTTGTCGTCGTCGGCCATGGGAACGGGCTGGTCGATGAACTGGGCCTGCCCGCCCGTGCGGTGGGCCGGTACGACCAGGCGGCGGGCCAGCTGGTTGGCGACCTGCGCGCCCAGGTCGCGGCGTACGAGGTGCAGGCAGAGGTCGAGGCCGGCGGCGGCGCCGGCACTGGTGAGGACGTTGCCGTCGTCGGTGTAGAGGACGGAATCGTCGACCAGGACCTTCGGGTAGCGCTTGGCGAGCGCGGCCGTGTGCTGCCAGTGGGCGGTGGCGCGGCGGCCGTCGAGGATTCCGGCCGCGGCGAGTGCGAAAGCGCCGGTGCACAGGGACACCATGCGGGCCCCGGAGTCCGCGGCCGCGCGCAGCGCGTCGACGAGTTCGGGCGGTACGTCCTCGCCGTCCTCGGCGCACGCCTCGGGGACCGAGGGCACGATCACGGTGTCCGCTCCGGCCAGCGCGTCGAGGCTGTGGGGGGTGGTGAGGGAGAAGCCCGAGCTGGGGCCGCCCTTGTTGGTGCCGCACAGACGCAGGTCGTACCACGGGTCGGCCAGGTCCGGGTTCGGGATGCCGAAGACCGTGCAGGCGATCGACAGCTCGTACAGCTCCCAGAGGGAGATCCCGGAGTCCTCGACCACGGCCACGGCGACGGTGTGCATGCGGGTGAGCGTACGGCAGGAATTTTGCGGAGGTGGGCAGTCCTGCCACTGTCGGTCGGCGGCGGGCGCTGCGAGGGTTGATCTCGCCAAGAAACAACGCACACCGCATATTTGGGGGAAATGGTTATGAACCGCGAAAACGTCACGGTCCTGGGTCTGGGACATATGGGTACGGCGCTCGCGGACGCCCTCCTCGCCGCCGGTCACCCCACGACCGTCTGGAACCGCACCCCGGCCAAGGCCGACCCGCTCGTCGCCCGGGGCGCCGTGCGCGCGGCGACCCCCGGCGAAGCGGTCACAGCCGCCGGGGTCGTGGTCGTCTGTGTGCTCGACTACGACGCCGTACGCGCACTCCTGGAGCCGGTGGCCGGGTCGCTGGCCGGCCGTACGGTCGTCAACCTCACCACCGGCTCCCCCGAACAGGCCAGACAGACGGCGGCCTGGGCGGCCGGGCACGGCTTCGGCTACCTCGACGGCGCCATCATGTCGACGCCACCCGGGGTCGGCAGCCCGGAGAGCATGTTCCTTTACGGCGGCTCGCCCGCCGCCTTCGCGGCCCACCGGGACACGCTGGCCGCCCTGGGCGACCCCATCGACCTCGGCGACGACCCGGGCGTCGCCTCCCTCTACGACCTGGCGCTGCTCGACGTCATGTGGGCGACGCTGAGCGGCTGGCTGCACGCCACGGCCCTGGTGGGCGCCGACGGGGTGGCCGCGGCGGCGTTCACCCCGGTCGTGACCCGGTGGCTGCGCGGCGCCGTGACGGGCTTCATGGGGGCGTACGCCGAGCAGGTGGACGCCGGTCACTACCCGGGCGACGACGCCACTCTCGACGTACACCGCGCGGCGATCGGGCACCTGGTCCACGCGGGAAGGGACCGGGGGATCGACGGGCGGCTGCCCGAGCTGTCGCAGGCGCTGGTCGAGCGGGCGGTCGACGGGGGGAACGGCGGGGACAGTTATGCGCGCCTTGTTGAGTTGTTCCGCAAGGGGTGAGCCGTGAGCCGTACCGGTACCCGATGAACGCACGGCGGAGGGCCGTCGTTCCCGAAGCCGGGAACGACGGCCCTCCGCCGTACAGAGTTGTACAAGTCGAGCAAGTCGTGCGAAAGGTGCTGAATGTCCGTCAGAGCACGCGGACCGCACCGCTCGCGGGGTAGCCCGACAGGTCCTGGATGACTACGCCCTTGCTGGGGTTGGCGGCGTCGAGGTACTGGCCGTCGCCGATGTAGACACCGGTGTGGTACGCCGATCCGGCGCCGCCCCAGTAGAGGATGTCGCCGACCTGGAGGTTGGACGTACCCACCTGGGTACCGGCCACCGACTGGTCCTGCGAGACGCGCGGGAGGTCGATGCCGACCGTCCGGTACGCGGCCTGTACGAGGCTGGAGCAGTCCCAGGCGTTCGGGCCCGAGGCGCCCATGACGTACGCGTCACCGAGCTGCGCCTTGAGGAAGGAGACGACGGTCGCGGCGCTGCCGGTGCCCGTGGACGAACCGACAGAGACGCCGGAGTCGCCGGCGGAGGCGCTGAGCGTCGTACGCTCGGCGCTGCGCGAGGCGCGCTCCTGCTGCTCGGCCTTCTCGGCTGCTGCCTCAGCAGCCTTCTTCTGGGCGGCCTCTTCGGCCTTGCGCTTGGCCTCGGCCTTGCGTTCGGCTTCCGCCTTGTCCTTCTTTGCGGCCTTCGCGGCCTTGGCGGCGGCTTCGTCCTGCTGGGCCTGGAGGTCGTAGGCGTACGCGACCTGCTGGGTGGCCTCGGCGGAGACGGCGACGGTGTTCGCCAGGTCCGTGGTGATCGTGGGCATCTCGATGGTCGCGGTCACCGGCTCGGCGTTCGCCGGCCCGGCAGCACCTGCCACCCCGATGGTGCTGAGGACGCCACCGGCAACTCCGGCACGGAGCGCGACCTTGGACGCGCTACGACGGGGTTTCCGGTGGCTGGGTATGTGAGCGGTGAGGGACATGGGACAACCGCTATCAGGCGTTCGCGTTCCCTTCAAGAAACGTGGGCTGCGCCACAGTTGTGTCATGTCGGCCCGAATCGGGCTTCTGTCGGGCTTTATTGACGCCGTAACGGGCAATACGGGCACACGTGATCATGCCTGTGATCATGGGCTTTCCGCATTACGCCCCAATTGCCCGGCGCCTACCATCCGTTCACACCGATGGCCAAGCCCGCTTTTATCGGCAGCGGACGAGAGTGGTGCAGGTCACAGATCGGCCACCCCTACTGCGCGGCGACCGCCTTCGGTGCTCGTGAACGCGAGCACGCGTCCACATGCGTCCGCGAAGCTCCCCCGGAGTGATGAGGCGGCGTTTCCTTATCACCCAGGAGCCGTCCATTGCCAATTTGCCTGTACGTTCCAACGCTTGATAGCGCGCACCCCTTGCGACCAGCGGTAACACCATCGCTTGTCACGTCTGGTAGCCACTCGTGCACTTCGCGTATGAAGATCACCGCTCACCCGAGTTGATGATCGTTCGTCGGGTGGTGGAGATCACAAAGACGTTGTCGCAACCCGTGTCGCAGATCACAGACCAGCAGGCATAGGATGCGAAGCAGCCGGGCTTGTGAACTGCCTCACATATACATGATCTTCGCGTGGCGAAGATCATGGAGGCGGCGTGAAGTGCAAGCTCCGGTGCGGTCCAACGGTCAAGGACGACTGGAAGGAGCGAGGAGCGTGAATGCCTACGCGCCCATCCTCGTGCTCGGCGCACTCGGGGCAGGGTTTGCGATCTTCTCCGTGGTCATGGCCACGCTTATCGGCCCAAAGCGCTACAACCGGGCAAAGCTTGAAGCGTATGAGTGCGGCATCGAGCCGACACCCACACCCGCCGGCGGCGGCCGCTTCCCCATCAAGTACTACCTGACGGCGATGCTCTTCATCGTCTTCGACATCGAGATCGTCTTCCTCTATCCCTGGGCCGTCTCCTTCGACGCCCTGGGGCTTTTCGGGCTCGTCGAGATGCTGCTCTTCGTGCTCACCGTCTTCGTTGCCTACGCGTACGTATGGCGGCGCGGCGGCCTGGAATGGGACTGAGGGGCTGAGGGGTCACCAATGGGACTCGAAGAGAAGCTGCCCAGCGGCTTTCTGCTGACCACCGTCGAACAGGCCGCGGGCTGGGTACGGAAGTCCTCCGTCTTCCCCGCGACCTTCGGCCTCGCCTGCTGCGCCATCGAGATGATGACGACGGGCGCCGGCCGTTACGACCTGGCCCGCTTCGGCATGGAGGTCTTCCGCGGCTCGCCGCGGCAGGCCGACCTCATGATCGTGGCGGGGCGGGTCAGCCAGAAGATGGCGCCGGTGCTGCGGCAGGTCTATGACCAGATGCCGAACCCCAAGTGGGTTATCTCCATGGGTGTTTGCGCCTCTTCAGGGGGAATGTTCAACAATTACGCAATTGTGCAGGGTGTTGATCACATTGTTCCTGTTGACATCTATTTGCCCGGTTGCCCGCCTCGTCCCGAGATGCTGATCGACGCGATTCTGAAGCTCCACCACAAGATTCAGAACTCCAAGCTCGGCGTGAACCAGGAAGAGGCTGCCCGCGAGGCGGAGGAAGCGGCCCTGAAGGCGCTCCCCACCATTGAGATGAAGGGGCTGCTCCGGTGAGCGAGATCAACGAGCCGAACCCCGACAAGGAACTCAGCGCGCAGAATCTGCCCGGCCAGCGCGGTGACCACGGCGAAGAGATCCGCGTCCAGCGCGGCATGTTCGGCGCGAAAAACGGCGGCGACACCTCCGGCTACGGCGGTCTCGTACGTTCCGTACGCCTGCCGGGGCCCGCGGCCCGCCCCTACGGAGGGTGGTTCGACGAAGTCGCGGACGAACTCGAAGGCGCCCTGGAGGAGCAGGGCCTCCTCCCGGACAACGCCATCGAGAAGACGGTCGTCGACCGCGGCGAGATCACCTTCCACATCGCGCGCGAGCACCTGGTGCAGGTGGCGAAGACCCTGCGCGACGACCCGGCCCTGCGCTTCGAGCTCTGTACGGGCGTCAGCGGAGTCCACTACCTGGAAGACAAGGGCCGCGAACTGCACGCGGTCTACCACCTGCGCTCGATCACCCACGGCCGGCTGATCCGCCTGGAAGTGAGCGCCCCGGACAGCGACCCGCACGTCCCGTCGCTGGTCTCGGTCTATCCGACCAACGACTGGCACGAGCGCGAGACGTACGACTTCTTCGGCCTCGTCTTCGACGGGCACCCCGCCCTCACCCGGATCATGATGCCGGACGACTGGCAGGGCTTCCCGCAGCGCAAGGACTACCCCCTCGGCGGCATCCCCGTCGAGTACAAGGGCGCCCAGATCCCGGCTCCGGACCAGCGGAGGTCGTACTCGTGACCACCCCACCCGCATCTGCACGTGAGACCACCGAAGGTCCCGTATATACAGTCACCGGCGGCGACTGGGACGAGGTCGTCCAGGCCGCCACCAAGGCCGACGACGAGCGCATCGTCGTCAACATGGGCCCGCAGCACCCGTCGACGCACGGCGTGCTCCGGCTCATCCTGGAGATCGACGGCGAGACGGTCACCGAGGCCCGCTGCGGCATCGGCTATCTGCACACCGGCATCGAGAAGAACATCGAATTCCGGAACTGGACGCAGGGCACGACCTTCGTCACGCGCATGGATTACCTCATGCCGTTCTTCAACGAGACGGCGTACTGCCTTGGCGTCGAGAAGCTGCTCGGCATCGAGGAGCAGATCCCGGACCGGGCGACTGTCACCCGCGTGATGCTGATGGAGCTCAACCGGCTCGCCTCCCACCTGGTGGCCATCGCCACCGGCGGCATGGAGCTGGGCGCGACGACGATCATGATCTACGGATTCCGCGATCGTGAACTGATTCTCGATGCCTTCGAGCTCATCACCGGCCTGCGCATGAACCACGCGTTCATCCGGCCCGGCGGACTGGCCCAGGACCTGCCCCCGGGCGCGATGGACCAGCTGCGCGAGCTTGTGAAGACCATGAAGAAGAACCTG